>JALHNR010000438.1 GCA_022843525.1 Methylocystis sp.
GATCTTAGCGCGATTCGCGACAGGGTGGGTCGGTTCGGCGCAGGCGTCTTGGCCCAGCCGACATAGGGAGTTCACAAAAAAAGGCAGACAGCGCTTCGGCTTGTCGCACAGGCGGCGCTGAGGCATGCTCGGACCCGGCTAAATACTCACTTAAGGATTTTTGCTCAACCGAAAAATTGGAGCTCATCCATGGCGCACGACGAAGCATTAGCCGTGTACGAGGTCACCCCTCCACCTGCCGCCGCAGCTTTCACGCCCGCTTTCTTCGTCGAAAGCACAGCGCCCGATAATATCGACGACAAGGAAAGCGCACCGTCAACTCCTGAAAATTGCCAACCTTCGGAGATCGACAAGATCGTCAAGGTATTGAGCAAACAGGAGAGCCCTAAACTCCTGATTACCGTCCACGGCTTCAACACGCCGCGAAAGAAAGTTCTCGAAACCTTCAAAGAGTCGTTCATCGCGTTGAACGACGACGATGCGCTCAAGAACCACGGCCTCGTTTGCATCGGTTATCGTTGGCCGTCAGAAGCGATGGGAACGCCTTGGCGAAGCGGGTTGAACGCCGCGCCGTTGTTCCTCCTGGGCATTCTCTTCGTCTCGCTCGCCGCCGTATATCTCGTGAACTTCTCTTTCGAGATTTGCGACTGGTGGAAGCTCGCGCGCGTCGTCGTGACGGCCGTGACGGCGGCGATGGCCATCATTCCCCTCACTCTTTTCGGCTTGCGGCTCATCGTCTATTTTCGTGATGGCTTCCGGGCGACGAATTACGGCGTGCCGGACCTCGTCAATCTCATCCGAGACATCGACGACAGACTTCCCAAACGGCCGAACGATGACCCCGACGATCTTATCGGAAGGATCGAGCTGTCTTTTATCGGCCATAGCATGGGCGGCTTCGTCGTCACCAACGCCGTGCGCATTCTCTCCGACGTGTTTTCGCCGCTCGCGATCGCCGCCATGCGCCATGGCCCGGAGACGCTCGGAAGCGAAGAGGAGCGCAGGCAGCGTGAGCTCAGATCGAAGATTGGAAAGAATTTTATATTGCGCCGCCTCGTGCTGGTCTCGCCCGACATTCCCTCGGAGGTGCTGCTGTTGGGCCGCAGCAATGCGCTGCATTCGTCGCTGATCCGCTTTCAGGAGGCCCATCTTTTCTCCAATGAAGGCGACGAAGTTTTGCGCAACATTTCGACGACGGCGAATTTCTTCTCGCTGCCGACGAAGAGCCGCAGCTTCGGCTATCGGCTCGGCAATGTCGGCGTGCTGACCGGCTGGGGACTTTCCGAACAGCTGACGCTCGGCAATCTGCGCGTCGGCGCGCGCACCCTTTACGAGCTTTACGCTGAACTCGACGCCGTGCAGTCGGAGGAGTCATTCGCTCAACGGCTGACCTATTTCGACTGCACCGACAGCATCGACGCCGAGGGTCGTGGGGTGGTGAGCGACGCCGCGCCCGGCATCTCGCCGAATCTCTCCTGGCTTGGACATCTGCGCCTGCTGTGGGTCTATCTCAGAGGCGAGGTTGACGTCCACTCGGGCTATTTCCTGAAGCCCAGCCTCGTGCGCGCGCTGATTTATCGCTTCGCCGCCATCGGCTATGGCGACGCGGAGAAGCTTTACGGCGGGCTCGGAGCGTTAAGCGCGGAGTGTGAAAAATATCAGATCAAGGCGCTGAAGCCCGGCCAGCGCAGCGTCGCCGCCGCCGCGGCGGAAGACGCGAAAGCAGCCGCCGCGCCATGATCGGCCTCATCGTCGCGCTCTTCAGCGTGCTGCTGCCGCTGGCGCATCTGGCGCTAAGCAAGACGCCGATGACTCGCGTGCGCGTGGTTCGCCTGCTGCTGCTTTACGCGCTGGTTCTCGACGTCGGCGTCATCGGCCTGCCGCTCGGCTTCGTCCCGCACGTCTTCTTCCCCGATCAGACGGCGCGCAGCATCGGCTGGGCGCCGGGCAGCCCGTTCCAGTTCGAAGTCGGCGTTCACGACGGCGCCTGGGGCGTTCTGGGTTTTCTCTGTATTTGGATCCGCGGCGCCTTTTGGCTCGCCACCGGACTTGGATGGTCGTTGTTCATGCTGGGGGCGACCTATGGGCACATCGAGCAAACGCTTCGCGCAGGGGACTATGCGCCGTACAACTTTTTGACGATTTTCTCCGACGGCTTTATCGCGTTCTGGCTGCTCCTGCTGCTCTTTCTCCGCCATCGCTGGAACGCGGAGAAAGCCTAGGCGCAGATGGAGGGCAGCGCGGATTCGCACATGCGGCGACTGAATTGAGCCTGAGGTTGAAGATGGAAACGAAGGTCGATGAAATCGCCGAGCGCGTCTACCGCTTTTCGACCTACGTGCCGGAGATCGCGGCGCCGGCCGGTTTCACCTTCAACCAGTTCCTCATCGACGCCGACGAGCCGATGCTCTTCCATTGCGGGCCGCGTTCGCTGTTTCCGTCCGTGTCGCACGCCTTGGGCGCGATCATGCCGAGCGAGCGGCTGCGCTGGATTTCCTTCGGCCATGTCGAAGCCGATGAATGTGGCGCGATGAATCTTTGGCTCGCCGCTGCGCCGCAGGCGCAAGTGGTTCATGGCCAGACCGCCTGCATGGTGTCGCTCAACGATCTCGCCGACCGGCCGCCGCGCGCTCTTGGCAATGGCGAGATCATGGACATCGGCGGAAGGCGCGTACGCTACATCGATACGCCGCATGTGCCGCATGCGTGGGAATCGGGGCTGATCTACGAGGAGACGACCCGCACGCTGTTTTGCGGCGATCTTCTCACGCAAATCGGTAAAGGGCCGGCCGTCACGAAAGAGAGTGTGCTCGAAGCGGCGATGACGGCGGAGAACGCCTTTCAGGCCACGTCGCTGACGCCGATGACAGGCCCGACGATCCGCACGCTCGCGGCGCTCGAACCGCGTCTCCTCGCCGTGATGCATGGCTCGAGTTTTGAAGGCGACTGCGCCGCCCTACTCTCGCGGCTCGCGGATTTTTATGACGCGGCGCTTGCGACGAATCGACAAACCTCTCCTTGAAGGCAACCGTCATGGCCGGGCGAAGCCGTCGAAGACGGCATTGGCGCACCCAACCGTCATGGCCGGGCTTGTCCCGGCCATCCACGTGTCGACATTGCGTGCGCCTTGCAGCCGTTGCGTAACGTCCCGGCGTGGATGCCCGCGACAAGCGCGGGCATGACGAGGAGAGTCTGCGCCTGCGCCGATGGTCGCCAACCAACGGGGGAGACACGGCCAGCGTGCGCGCAATCGACGCCATGTCCATCCTGCGGTAAGACATTCAGC
>JALHNR010000439.1 GCA_022843525.1 Methylocystis sp.
GGGGGAAGGCCTCGGCAAAGCTGGCCGGATCAGCGAGGAAGCGATCGAGCGCACCATCGCGGCGCTCGAAATCTGCCGCGAAAAGATGGATGCGCGCGGCGTCACCCGCGCCCGCCTCGTCGCGACTCAGGCATGCCGCAGCGCAGCGAACGGCGATGAATTCGTCGAGCGCGTCCGCGAACGCACCGGGCTGCAGCTCGAGGTCATTGACCGCGAAACCGAGGCGCGCTTCGCCGCTCGCGGCTGCGGATCGCTCGCCGATCCCGCCGCCGAAAGCGTGCTGCTGTTCGACATCGGCGGCGGGTCTACCGAACTCGTTTGGCTGACGCGCGAACGACGCAGCGAAAATGGCGCATACGCCTTTCGCGCCTGGACGTCGCTCGAACTCGGCGTCGTAACGCTCGCGGAGCATTTCGGCGGCCGCTGCGTTTCGGCCGAGACGTTCGCGGCCATGACGCAGCAGGTGCGGGAGACTCTCGCGCCCTTCGCGCGGCGCATGGCCTCGGAGCGCCGCTGTCCGCGCTTCCATCTTCTGGGCACGTCGGGAACCGTCACCACCCTGGCCGGCGTCCATCTTGGGCTCGAGCGCTACGACCGATGGCGGGTAGACGGCCTGTGGATGAGCGACGACGACGCGACGCGGGCGATCCTGCGGCTGCGGGACATGGATTTCGATGAGCGCGTCGCCAACGGCTGCATCGGACCGCAACGCGCCGATCTCGTCCTTGCCGGCTGCGCGATTTTCGAGGCCATTCGCACGCTTTTCCCGGCGCAGCGGACGCGCATCGCCGACCGGGGGTTGCGGGAAGGCATGCTGCTGGAGCTGATGGAGGCGGACGGCGCGCTGACGCGGCGCCCATAGAGCGCTGCCCACCCGCATCAATCATGTGCTCGACAGGGAAAGCAAATGTTTGATCAGATTCTTTCTCTGGCGGCTCGACGGCGGGCGCGCGGGGCGTCAGAAATGTCCACGACAAAATTCGAACGTTTGGGGAGCGGATGACAGACGCAGTCGATGGAGCGCGCCAACATGGGCCTTGCCGCGAGGCGCGGCGATGAGCGGACGCGGATTGTATCGGCCCTGCGTCGGCGTCTTGTTGCTCAATGCGCAAGGCCAAGCCTTTATCGGGCGGCGGCGCGCCAAAGGCGCCCACGACCAGACCCGCCCGCCCTATCTCTGGCAGATGCCGCAAGGGGGCATCGACGAGGGCGAGACGCCCTATGAGGCAGCGCTGCGCGAGCTTCACGAAGAGACCAATGTGTCGAGCGTCGCCCTTCTCGGCGAGGCTCCTGACTGGCTTTGCTACGATCTCCCCAGAAACTCCAACAACCGCTGGAGCGGCAAATATGTCGGCCAGATCCAGCGCTGGTTCGCGCTGCGCTTCACCGGCGACGAAAGCGAGATCGATATTCATGCGCCGGGCTGCGGCGCGCATAAGCCCGAATTCGACGCCTGGCGCTGGGAAACGCTTTCGGCGCTGCCAGAACTCATCGTGCCGTTCAAGCGGGTCGTCTATGAGCAGGTGGTGAAGGAATTCGCGCCCCTGGTCGCGGCGCGGGCGTAGAGCAGGCTTCGAAAAGTTGACAGACTTTTTCGAATGAGAACCCGCTCCAGCATTTTGATTTTGAGAGATTCCTGATCGATCACATGCTTTCACGCGATCGAAAAACGTTTAGGCCGACCGCAGCAGCCGCGCGGCGAAGAATCCGTCAATGCCGGCAAGGCGCGGATCTTCGTTCGGCCAGTAATGCGGCAAGGTGCGCAGATCGCCGTCCCGGTTGATGAACTCCTCCGGGACGCCCTCGCCAGGATCAATCGGCATTCGACGAAAATCGGGATTGCGGCGCAAAAACGCGGCGATCTGCTGTTCGCCTTCCTCAGGCTCCAGCGAGCAGGAACAATAGACGATGCGCCCGCCCGCCCGCGTCAGGAGCGCCGCGCGATTGAGCAGCTTAGTCTGCAAGCCCGCGAGCGTTTCGATGTCGCCCGGCTTCTTGGTCCAGGACACGTCGGGATGACGCCGGATCGTTCCCGTCGCCGAACATGGCGCATCAATCAAAATCGCGTCGAAAGGCTGCGCCTGGTATGCGGCGGCGTCGCCGACAGCAACCTCCGCGTGCAATTGTAGCCGAGCGAGATTGGCGGCGAGCAGCTTCAGGCGCTCCGCCGATCGGTCCAGCGCGACCACCTGCGCGCGGGCAAGCGCCATTTGGGCCGTCTTGCCGCCAGGCGCGGCGCACATGTCGAGCACGCGTTCGTCGGGCTGCGGCGCCAGCAGGCGCGCCGGCAGAGCGGCGGCCGCGTCCTGCACCCACCACTCACCGTCCTCATAACCTGGCAGCTCGCTGATCGGCGCGTGGGTGCGCAGCCGCACCGAGCCTGTCGGCAGCACGACGCCGTCGAGCCGCTCCGCCCAGCCCCTCGGATCGTCTTTGACTGTCACGTCAAGAGGCGGCTCGAGCATATGCATCGCGGCGATGGCCCGCCCAACCTCTTCGCCATAATGCTTGCGCCAGCGCTGCGCCAGCCATGGCGGCGCATCGTGCTCGCCGCTTGCCGCGAGGTCCAGGAATTCCTGCCGCCGTCGCGCGAGATTGCGCAACACGCCGTTGACGAGCCCGCTAAAGCCGGCGGTTTTCGGTTCGAGGCGCGCCGCGCGCACCGCGAGATCGACGGCGGCGTGATCGGCCGCGTCGAGAAACAGGATCTGCGCCGCGGCGGCGATCAGCGAAAACTCAAGCCGCGCAGCCTGACGCGGCAACCCTTTTTCGAGGAGTACGCCAAACACATGGCGGATGAGGCCGAGCCGGCGCACCGCAACCGTGACGATCGAGCGGGTGAGCGACACGTCACGGGCGTCGAGTCCCGAGAGGCGCGATGGCACGGCGTTCGCCGCAAAACACTCATCGAGCCGATGGCCGCCCTGCACGATGTCGCCGATGATGGTCGCGGCGGCAAGGCGCGCCGGCAACCCCGGAATCTTCGCCGCTTCGGCTTCCCGCACCGCTTCCGCGGGCACGAAGCCCTGCCGCGACCCTTGACGCGCCGGCGCACGCGCCGATTTGGCCCGGGCGGAAATTGATCTACTGTCGCTGTTCGCCAAACGGCTTCTCCCTCCGCGACCGAACCGAATCATAGCACAATAGGCGCGGCCGCGGGCGATGAATGCACACAGGAACGGACCGTGTCGAAAGCAGAAGACACAGCGAATTCGACAGAGCGGCGCACGCAGCCGCCGCCAGCCGCGCAGCGCGCATTGGCCGAAGCGGAGGCGCGTCGC
>JALHNR010000440.1 GCA_022843525.1 Methylocystis sp.
TCGCGGAATTGCGCGCCATCGTCATTCGTCGGCCACTGACCGAGGCGGAAATCGGCGATCCGGCGTCGATCTCGGCGGACGCGCTCTCGAGCCTCGCCGACGTGCCGCTCGATTTGGAGAACGTCTCGGAAGAAGCGCTCAACGCCTGGGTGTCGGGTTATATCGATGGCGCCGCGCACTATGACGAATGTTCCGAGTCGATCAAGGCGAACCAGCCGGCGGAGGCCGAAGACGCGGTAGCGAAGGGCGCATCCGGGCGCGGCCAGCGGCGCAAGCGCACGCGGGAGATGAGCCGTGGCTGAGAAGGAGAAAGACGACAGCCGCGCGTTCGAATTGAAGCGCGCGACCCACAATGCCGGTGGCGACGAACGGACGAAGGGTGGCGAGAGTCGACGCAATGGCTCGGATTCGCACGGCGTAGTCGAGCTCGATTCCTTGCCCCCGCATCTGCGCCGCAAATATTACGTGGTGGAGGTCGATGCGGCGGAAGCCAGGATTTATGCCGACCGAGGCGGCGAATATCTGGTGGCGAAGGCCGGCCGCGACCGCCTCGTCACGCAGGTGGCCAGCATCGAGGTTGTCCGCGACCTCGTCGCCATCGCCGCGCATCGCGGCTGGCAAAGAGTCGAACTGACCGGCTCGTTGGAATTTCGCAGGGAGGCTTGGCTCGCCGCTTCGGCACGCGGCATCGAGGCGAAAGGCTACGAGCCGATTGAGCTCGATCGCGCGGCGCTCGCAAAAATGCGGAATGGATTCGAACGGGGTGACAAGGCGTCTGCCTTTGCGCGTGACAAAACCAGCCCAGAGTCGCCGCAAATGCGGCGCTCGTCATCGGAGCCAACGGGGCGGGATCGCGCGATCGGAAACAACGACCGGAACGCGCGCTCTCACCTCGCCGTCATCGAGCGGGTGGTTCTCGCAGCCTTCCCGAACGACCCAGAGGCGCGCAAACGCGTTCTCGACGCCGCGCGCGAGCGCATGGCGCATCACCGCCGTCGGGGGGCGCGCTTCGATCGGGCGGAAATAATCGAGAGGAAAGGGCCGACACGCGAAGCGCCTGTCACGACGAAGCAACGAATGAAAGGCGCCAGTCGCGCCGACCGAAGTCGTTGATTTCCACTTGAACCGCATCCCAAATCTTGGTCTTTGGCGTTGGAACATTGAAGGCGTAGCAAGCGTTTGGGCCCTCGACCAACTCAAGGTCCGCCTTGCTTGCGAAATTCCAGGATCGGCAAAGGCAGGCGCCAGATTGCCGGGGTCGACGCGGTGATTGCCAGTTTTATTGCCGCATTTCATGCGGAGAAAACATTTGCGATTTGCGGCGAATAGGCCCTATAATCACCGCAAAAGACGCGGTGATTATGGCTTACATTCACGAACATAAAGACTGGCCATCCTTTCGATGGAGCCAGGAACGCTTGGCGGATCGCCTCGCTTCTGTCCGGCATCGCCAGGGACGGCTGATCGGACGCATGGAGGGGCTCGGCTTTCACCTGCGCGCGGAAGCGGTCCTTCAGACCCTTACCGAGGAAGTCCTGAAATCCAGCGAAATCGAAGGAGAGCTGCTCGACAAGGAACAGGTGCGTTCTTCCATCGCACGTCGTCTGGGCATGGACATCGCCGGCCTCGTCCCGGCCGATCGCGACGTGGAGGGCGTTGTCGAGATGATGCTCGACGCGACCCAGAACTATAGGGCGCCGCTAACGAAAGAGCGGCTGTTCGCCTGGCAGGCCGCCCTGTTTCCGACCGGTCGCAGCGGAATGCGCAAGATCGTCGTCGGCGCATGGCGCACAAAGGCGTCAGGCGCCATGCAGGTCGTCTCTGGACCGATCGGGCGCGAACGCGTGCATTTCGAGGCGCCCGACGCGAGAAGGGTCGAGAAAGAAATGCGCGCCTTTCTCGATTGGTTCGAGGCCAACGACGTCGCAATCGACCCTGTCATCAAGGCTGGCGTCGCCCATCTGTGGTTCGTCACCATCCATCCGTTCGAGGACGGCAACGGCCGCATCGCCCGCGCCGTCGCCGATCTCGCGCTCACGCGTTCGGAAGGAAATCCGCAGCGGTTCTACAGCATGTCGGCGCAAATCCGCCTGGAGCGCAACGCCTATTACAAGATGCTGGAAGAAACGCAGAAAGGCGATCTCGACATCACGGCCTGGCTCACATGGTTCCTCGAGTGCTTGAATCGCGCGTTCGACGGCGCGGAGACGATCCTGGCTTCCGTCCTGCGGAAAGCGCGCTTCTGGGACTCTCGTGCGGGAGAACGGCTTAATGATCGTCAACGCATGATGATCAACCGACTGCTGAACGGATTCGAGGGCAAGCTCACCTCGTCGAAATGGGCGAAGCTCGCCAGATGTTCACAAGACACGGCGTTGCGCGATATCGACGAATTGTTGCTGCGCGACATCCTGGTGAAGGACGCCGCCGGCGGCCGCAGCACGTCCTACTCGCTGCGCAACCCCTGACCGTCGGCGCCGGCGACCGCGTTTCCGATGTCACTCCCATCCCAATTCCAAACGAACGCCAGCGCAAACCTCGCTGGTCAGCGATCATCGTCGCCTCCGTCTCTTTCCTTGCCCTTGGAAGGCGCTCGGGCGTCGCGGCGCGCGAGGCTATCGATAAGCTCTCTTCTCAATTGATCGCGCTTCGTTTCGGGAGCGGTCATTTCGGCGGCGAACCGGCGCAGCTGCTTCGCAAGCTCCTGATCGCCAGGGTGGTTGGATCGTTCCAGCTCCTGCGCCTCATTCCGGTATGCGGAGCGAATCGCCGCCTGCCGGTCGCGCGTCTTTTTCTCCCAGGGACGCGGCGAACCTTTGCCCCCACGCGCTTCCCTGGCGATCTCTTCGCGGGCCAGGCGCTCGACGCGCGGCTGCTCGCCCCGCTCCCTGATCGCGCGAACGACGCCGCGCTCGGCCTTCTTGACCTTGCCGCGCGCGCGGCGCGGCGTCGCCTCCGCCTCGACGCCGCGCAATCTCAATTCGCCGGCGAAATGCTCGCGCCATGTCGCGAGATCGGCCTTGTGCGGATTGAGCCGCTTGCCGTCGTAGCCCAGCGAGCGCACCGTCAGATGGACATGCGGATGCTTATCGTCGAGATGCTGCACGAAGACATAATCGTGCGCGCCGCCGAAAGTTTCCATCGCAAAGGCGCGGACTGCATCCTTCACGACGATCGCGTCCGTTCCCGGCGGCATCGACAGGATGATGTTATGGGATAAGGGCCCATCCCGACGCCGGCTTTCATCGAGCGCCGCGTCGTCAGCCCATTGCGCCG
>JALHNR010000441.1 GCA_022843525.1 Methylocystis sp.
TACCCATCCGATTCATCGGAAGCATCGTCCGAGGACTGACGCTCGCTCGGAGCGCCTTCGCAGAACTGACTTCCGTCGATGTGCTTGCGCAGTGGCTCATCGCGCCACTGTTCATTCTGTTCGGTCTCTCCGTTAACCGTCCGGAGATCGCTTATCAGTCGCTGATCTGGCCTGAAATCGTCGCTGTTTTCTTGCTCTGGCGCGGACTTCGATCCGCGCCAGAGGAGCCGATGGCCGTTTCGTTGCCCTCTGAAGGACATGTGCAATGAGCGTCGAGCGAGTCCCGGTTCTGATTGTCGGCGCCGGCTATGCCGGTCTGTCTGCGGCGACGCTGCTTGCATGGCGCGGCGTCCCTTGCCGTCTTGTCGAGAGACGCGCCTCAACGTCGCGACTGCCGAAAGCGCACGGGATCAACCGCCGCAGCATGGAAGTTCTGCGCGTCGTTCCCGGCTTGGAGGATGCGCTGTTTGCGGCAAGTCGCGCCGGCGCCAATGAGTCCACGCTCATTATCGCGGAGTCGGTCACGAGCCCGCCGATCGAAACGCTCGTGACCAAGACGTCGCTCGACGCAACGCCTGTGTCTCCCAGCAAGATATGCACAGCCGGCCAGGACCGGGTCGAACCCGTGCTGTTGCGCTTCGCCCGCGAGAACGGCGCTGACGTTCGATTCTCGACGACGCTGGAGCGCTTCTCGCAACGCGACGACGGCGTCGAAGCGATTCTGCGCGACGAAGCGACGGGACTAGAAACGACGGTTTTAGCCGACTACATGATCGCCGCCGACGGCGCCGGCGGAACGATCCGCGACGCGGGCGGCGTCAAGATGGAAGGCCCCGGCGTTCTCGCCGATACGATCTCGGTGCTGTTCGAGGCCGATCTCGACGCGATCCTGCCGAGCGACGGTTTTGCGCTCTATTATCTGCGCAATCCGGCGTTCAGCGGCGCCTTCGTCACCTGCGACGAGCCCGATCACGGCCAGATCAATATCGAATATGATTCCACGCGCGATCAGGCGTCCGATTTCGACGAAGAACGATGCGAAGCGCTCGTGCGACAATCGCTTGGCCTCGCCGGTCTTGCAGTAAAGATTCTCGACGTTCGCCCCTGGCAAATGGCCGCTCTCCTCGCCGATCGCATGTCTTTTGGCCGCGTATTCCTTGCGGGCGACTGCGCGCACATCACGCCGCCCGTGGGCGGGCTCGGCGGACAGACGGCGATCCAGGACGCCGCCGATCTGGCGTGGAAACTTGCGCTGGTCGTCAAGGGTCAGGCCGCGCCCACGCTGCTCGACAGCTATGCGATCGAGCGTAGGCCCGTGGCGCGGATCGCGATCGCGCGGTCGATCGCCAATTACGTCGAGCGCCTCCTGCCCGATCGTCAGGACATCCGCATTCGGGAAGACGAATACGGCCTTCTCGAAACATCGATGGGCTATCGCTATCGCTCCGACGCAATCATCGCTGATGAATTCGAAGACGGCGCATGCGTCGAGGATCCTCTTCACCCGAGCGGGGCGCCCGGAACGCGCCTCGCGCATGTCTGGTTGCGGCGCGGCGAGGAGACGATCTCCTCTCACGATCTGATCGGACGCGATTTCATGCTCTTTGCCGGTCCCGATGGCGGCGACTGGATTGAAGCGGCGCGGCGCATCGCCTTGCGCTCGAAAGCGCCGCTTGGCGTCTGCCGGCTCGGCTTCGACGTCGACGATCCGGAAGGGCTGTTTCTGCCGCGCCTGCGCGTTTCGCCTGAAGGCGCGCTCCTCGTGCGTCCCGACGGCTACATCGCCTGGCGTTCGCGCAGCCGAAGTCCCGATCCGCTCGCAACGCTCGAAGCGAGTTTTGCGCGCGTACGCGGTTTCGACACGCGCCAATCCAGCGGCAGTCACGCGGCTGCGCTCGTCGACGCAAGCTAGCGCAAACGCCTCATCCTGCATCAAGAAAAGTCTTCGCAAAGGAGAGTGGTCGAATGTCCATGCTGTCGCCGGAACTCCACGCGCCTTTCCAGTCAGAACCGATCCCGGCGGTTGATCCGAAGCGGCTCGAAACGATCCAGGCCCCCTACCAGGACTTCAACCGCCTGTCGCGGGCCAGCGGGATTTTGGATGCCCTGCCCCTTCGGGCCAAGCGTCAATTCCGCTCCTATTATTTTTTCAATCCGCCAAAATGGCGGGTCTGGGCGCGTTCGCTCGGCTCCGCCGAACGCATGGCGCCGTCCTTCGCATCGATCGGCGCGGTGCGCTCCGGCACGTCTTTCCTCTCCTCCTATATTTTTCAGCATCCGCACGTCGTGCTGCCGCTGTCGAAGGAAATCTCCTTCACGGAGACGATGCGCGAACTCATGGCGCATTTCCCGACCCTCGTGGCGCAAAGGGCGGCGGAGCGGCGCAACGGCGGCGCGATCACAGGCTACTGCACGCCGGTGATGCCTAATCCACTTTGGATATTTCTGGCGCAGTCGATGTTTCCAGACATGCGGATCATCAGCGTTCTGCGCGATCCGGTGGCGCGCACCTTTTCGCACTGGCGATGGGATCAGAAGCGTTTCATCAGCCGCAAGACGCAAGATCCGCATTGGAAGGGCTTTCCGGACCTTCAAACCTTGATCGAAGCCGAAAAGGCGATAATACGCGGCGGCGGCATGGAGCCGCACGCGTTTTCCGGCGCGCGCGCCGGCTATCTGCGCCACAGCATCTACGCGCCCTTTCTGCGCCTGCTGTTCGAGAAATTCGGCAGAGACCGGGTTTTCATCGTCGATGCGGCGGAATTTTTCCGCGACCCGCGATCGACCGCGAAGGAGATTTACGCCTTCCTCGGCCTGCCTCAAGTCGAGCCGCTGGTGATCGAGGAGCAAAATCCGGGTCCGCCCGGAACGCTCGAGGACGGACTTCGGGAGAATCTGGCCGAGTTCTTCCGGCCGTACAATGAAGAGCTCTATGCTCTGCTGGGTAGGAATTTCGGCTGGGACGCCGTGAAATAGAGCCACGCTCGGCGAACCTTCCCCGATCCGATTCCGGCCGCCGCTGGACGGATGGGCTTCACGCGACCGCGTTCCGGCAATATATGGAGGACGCCCAATTTCCGCCGGTTCGAGGTACGGATGAACGCCCACGCCAGAGGGCCTGCAATTGCGACGCCCGCGGTCGCCGCGCCAGCCCCGCTTGTCGACCCCTTTGGGCGCACGATCTCCTATCTGCGCGTCTCCGTAACCGATCGATGCGATTTCCGCTGCGTCTACTGCATGTCGGAACATATGCAGTTCCTGCCGCGAC
>JALHNR010000442.1 GCA_022843525.1 Methylocystis sp.
CAAGCGCGGGCATGACGAGGAGAGTCTGCGCCTGCGCCGATGGTCGCCAACCAACGGGGGAGACACGGCCAGCGTGCGCGCAATCGACGCCATGTCCATCCTGCGGTAAGACATTCAGCGAAAACCTCAAGGAAAACATGCAACGCTTCTTCGCCGCTCTCGCCGCCGGTCTCGCCAGCGCCTTTCTCCTCGCCGCGCCGGCGCGGGCGGAAAAACTACGCATCGCGCTGCAGAAGACCGGCACGCTTGGCTGGGAGCTGGCTGTCGTAAAGGCGTTCGGCCTCGACAAGGAGGCGAAGCTCGACATCGACGCCACCGAACTCGCCTCGACCGACGCCGGCAAGATCGCCATCCAGGGCGGCGGCGCCGACCTCATCCTCTCCGATTGGCTATGGGTGGCGCGTCAGCGCGCGCAGGGCGCGAAGCTGACCTTTTATCCGCATTCCTCGGCGATCGGCGCGGTGATGACCAAGAATCCCGCTATCAAGAGCGTCAAGGACCTCGCCGGCAAGACGCTCGGCGTCGCCGGCGGGCCGCTCGACAAGAGCTGGCTCATGCTCAAGGCCTATGCGCTCAAGAACGGCGTCGATCTCGACAAGTCCGCAACTGTGCTCTACGGCGCGCCGCCGCTCATCGCCGAAAAGGCGCTGCAGGGCGAGATTGACGCGGCGCTCGAATTCTGGAATTTCGCCGCTGATCTTGAAGCGCAGGGCTTCACGCGCGCGGTTGAACTCGCCGATGTCGAACGCGCGCTCGGCGCCACGGGCGACGTCGTCGTCACCGGCTATGTCTTCGACGAAGATTTCGCAGCGAAGAACAGGGACGCGCTCACGCGCTTCTTCGCGATGAGCAGGAAAGCCAAGGAGCTGATCGCCACGTCTGACAAGGCCTGGGCCGCCGCCGCGCAGCGGCTTCGCGGCAAGGACGCCAGGACGCTCGAGATTTACCGCAAGCGCTATGTCGCCGGCGCGCCGAAACGCTCGGTCGCGCAGGAAGAGGCCGACGCCCGGACGCTCTATGGCGCGCTCGCCGCGCTCGGCGGCGCAAAGCTTGTCGGCCCCGGCAAAACGCTCGATCCCGGGACCTTCTACAAGGACGCCAAGGGCAAGCCGCGTTGATCCGTTTCATCTCGCTTGCGGCTCTGCTCCTGCTTTGGCAGATCGGCGCGTCTCTGTCCGATCCGCGCCGACTTCCGGGACCGGCGGCCGTTTTCGAGAAGATTTATGAAGAGGCGGTCTCCGGCGGGCTGTTCTCCAATCTCGCGATCACGCTGGCGCGCGTCGTCGCCGCCTTCGCGCTCGCCATGAGTTTCGGGACGGCGATCGGCTATGTCATGGGTCGCAACAAGCTCGCCGACCGGCTGCTCGATCCCTGGCTCGTCACGCTGCTCAATCTGCCGGCGCTGGTCGTCATCGTGCTCGCCTATGTCTGGGCCGGCCTCACGGAAGTCGCCGCGATCGGCGCCGTCGCGCTCAACAAGCTGCCCAACGCCATCGTCGTCGTGCGCGAAGGCGCGCGGGCGCTCGATCCGCATCTTGAGGACATGGCGCATGTCTTTCGCTTTTCGCCCGCCGCGCGTTTCAAGCATCTCGTCCTGCCGCAGCTCGCGCCCTATCTTGCCGCGGCGACGCGCTCTGGCCTGTCGCTCGTCTGGAAGATCGTCCTCGTCGTGGAGCTGCTCGGGCGCTCCAACGGCGTCGGTTTTGAAATCAACATGGCCTTTCAGCTCTTTGACATGAAGCTTCTGCTTGCTTACGCGCTTCCCTTCGTCGCGCTGATGCTCGGCGTCGAAACGATTCTGGTGCAGCCTCTTGAACGACACGTCTCCCGCTGGCGGCGCGGCGTCTCTCGACGTCTCGATCGCGACTAAGGATTATCATTCCGCCAGCGGCCGGCCGCTTCGCGCGCTCGAAGGGCTACGGCTGATGCTGCCCGCGGGACAGGCGGGCGCGGTCGTCGGCCCTTCCGGCTGCGGCAAGACGACTCTGCTGCGCCTCATCGCCGGCCTCGACAAGGACTATGTCGGAACGATTGTCCTGCCCGAACACGGCCGGCTCGGCATGGTTTTTCAAGAGCCGCGATTGCTGCCCTGGCGCAGCGTCATCGACAATATCCGCATCGCCGCGCCGCATGCGCACGAAGACGACATCGCCGCGCTCCTCGACGAACTCGGTCTCGCCGAGCACGCGGCGCATTTCCCGCGCGAACTTTCGCTCGGCCTCGCGCGGCGCGTCGCGCTTGCGCGGGCGCTCGCCGTTAAGCCGGACCTGCTACTGCTGGACGAACCGCTGGTTTCGCTTGACGCGGCGCTTGCCCGAGATCTGCGCGAGATGATCGCAAGGCTCATCGACGAGCGGCGCATCACGACGCTGATCGTGACGCACGATCTGCGCGAGGCGATTGCGCTTGGAGACAGGCTGTTCCTGTTGTCGGCGCGTCCCGCCCATGTCGTCGCCACGATCAATGTGCCGGCGCCGCGAAGGGCGTTGGCGAAAGAGACGGCGGAAACGCTTGAAGCGCAGGCGAGAGACGCGCTTGCCGCGGCGCGCGCCGGGTCATCGCAGCCGGGACATCATTAGCGCCTGGGCGTGTCCTGCTCACCAGGGAATGTTTTCGCCGCGGTAGTCGAGATAGCGGCGCGTATCGGCAAGCCTCAGCGACTCGGCGACACGAATGATTCCGGCCACGCTGTCGCGCACGTCGAGCGTGGCGTCCGCCCCGCCCATGTCGGTGCGCACCCAGCCGGGATGCATCGCGACGACGATGACGCCTTCCGCCTTCAGATCGGCGGCGAGACATTGCGCGATCTTGTTCAGCCCTGCTTTAGACACGCGGTAGACGACATTGAATGTCCCCTCGAGCGACATCGACCCGAGTATGCTCGACATCATGACGATGCGGGGACGAGCGCCGCGCTTTACAAGCGGCAGAAAGGCCTGGACGACGCGCAACGGACCCAGCGTATTGACTGAGAGAAGATCGAGCGCGCCCTCGAAATCCATGTCGGTGGACGATTGACGCTGCGGCCCATAGGCGCCGGCGTTGACGATGAGCGCGTCGACAGGATCGGAAACCCGCGCGGCGGCGGCCTCGATCTCGGCTTCATTGCGAACGTCGAACTGCAGGATCGCCGCCTGAGGCGCGGCCGCTTTCAGCGCCGCCACGCCCGCCGCGCTGCGCGCGCTCGCGGTCACGCGCTCCCCTCGCGCCGACAGCTGACGCGCAGCCTCCAATCCAATGCCGCGGCTCGCGCCGGC
>JALHNR010000443.1 GCA_022843525.1 Methylocystis sp.
GCTGGCTCTGCCAAACGCTGCGCTTCGCGCTCGTCGGCTATTGCCTCTGGATTCTCGTCACGATCGCGACGTTCTGGAGCGACGAGTCGCTGGTCGTTTCGCGCTTTGCGTCGCTGAAGGTCGATGTCGAAGGCTTGTCCGCCGATCAGCGACTCGCGGCCTTCGGCGTCAGCTTCGTGATCTGGACGCTGCTCGTCATCGCCTGCTACGCCGGCTGGAGGCTGTTCTCGGGCTATCTTGAGGGGCGCATCTTCACGCCCGATGCCGCCGGATGGCTGCGCTGCCTTGCGCTCGCAGGCCTCATCGCGGCGCTCGTCGATATCGCTGCGCGACCGCTAACATCGCTCATCCTCACGGCGCACAAGGCGGCGGGCGCGCATATGGTGTCGGTCTACCTGCGACCTGAAGATCTTTCGACAATCATGCTGCTCGCGACGCTCCTCGCGCTCGCCCATATCCAGAAGACGGCGGCCGACATCGCCGATGAAAACGCGCAAATCGTCTGATGCCGATCATCGTCAATCTCGATGTAATGCTGGCGAAGCGCAAGATGCGCTCGCGCGATCTCGCGCAGCACATCGGCATCGCCGAGCAGAATGTGAGCCTGCTGAAGTCCGGCAAGGTGAAGGGCGTGCGCTTCGACACGCTCGAAAAAATCTGCGAAATTCTGCAATGTCAGCCGGGCGACATTCTCGAATATCGGCCGGACGACAAACCCGCCTAACAGTCGCGAGACAGGCATGCCGAGTATCATGGCGAAGGCTTGGGGATTCGGGCTTGCGTTCGTCGCCGCGGCTGCGTTGGTGCTGGCCTTGCGTCCGGATCTTCGCCTCGCGGCGCGCGTCGCCTGGAACGATCCTCGCCTACTGCCCGCTTTCGCGAACGATGCGCGCGTTCACTATGAGCCCCAGGCGCTCGCCTGCGCGCAAGCCGTCGCGGTTCTGACTCCCCGCGCCATCGCGCAGATCGAGTCCGCGCACGGACGCCCCTTTGCGCGGCCGCCGATCGTCGGCGTCTACGCTTCCTACGAGACTTACGCGAACGCTAACGCCATGGATGATCCCGGCATCGCCGCCGTGACGCGCGCCGGCGCCGCGCTGTTGTCGCCGACGCTCTGCAGCAAGGAGCGCGATCGCCTCGAAGGCGTTCTCACGCATGAATTGTCGCATGTGCATCTCTCGGGCTGGCGGCCGCTTGGCGCGCCGCGTCCGCCGCAATGGTTCACCGAAGGACTCGCGGTGATGGCGTCGCACGGCGGCGGCGCCGAAGGGGTCAGCGACGACGCGGCGGCGCAGGCGATCCGCGACGGCTATCGCGTCGTGCTCGACGAGCGTCGATGGATCGACTTCGCCGGGCTCGGTTTTGAGCGCGAACCGCCACGCGATCCAGCCAAGGACCCGCTGACACAGCGCCAGCGGCTCGCCTATCGGCAGGCCGGCATGTTCGTCAGCTGGCTGCGCATGCGCGACGAAACGGCGTTTTTACAGCTTCTTCGCGCGCTCGAAGCGGGCAAGCCTTTCGAAGGCGCGTTCCAATTGGCCTATGGCGAAAGCGCCCCCTCGCTCTGGCGCCGCTTCGTTTCCGATCTTCTGTCTCAGCGATCGCGCCGAGGCGCGGGCGGCTAACGCCGCAACCGATCACTTCAAAAACACATAGATATCGACGTCGACGCTCGCGTCGTCGCCCTTAAAATCGGTGAGATATTCCTCAAGAATAAGATCCTTGGTGTCGAGCCCCTTCTCGTCGAGATAGGCGGCGATCGCCTCATAAGTGGCCTCGATCTCGTCATAGGCGCCGCGATGCTGGAATTTGAGCGCCTTTCCGGCCGGGGACGCGCCAATGCTGACGCCCTCAAGCAGCTTGGGCTTGCCTTCCGGCGCCGTCGCAAGCGGAATCATCGCCTCGAAGGCGAAGCCCGTGTCGTCGGTTTTGGTGAAGACCGCGAATGGTCGGCCGTTAGCCGCAAGCCCCGCTTTTCCGACCGCCTCGCTGAGTCTGGCGAGAGCCTCGCCGACGGTCTTGCCGGCATCCTCCCACTTGCCCTGCCCTTTGATCACAGCGGCGGGCCGCGCGTCGACGGTCACGGTCTGGCTCATCACCGCCTGCGCCGCGTCGTCAGCCACGCCCGGAGGCGGGCTGGCGTCGCCCGGTTTGACGTCGGTCGCACCAGCCTCCGGCGGACGGGCCTCGCTCGGCCTGGCGTCGTCCGGCCTGGCGTCGCGCGACTCGCTGGAATTCGTGTCCGGCGCCGCATTTGGCGGGGCAGGCCTTTGCGGCGTGGCGGATTTGTCCGCCTCCTCAACGCCGCCGACCGGAACCAGCGCGCGTTCGGAATAGATCGCGGCGCCCGCGACCAGAATGATGAAGATCGCCAGCGCGCGCCAATGGCGTCGCAGGCTATCCAGCAAGCCCGGTTCTTCTTCCATCGTCGAGCTTCCCTAAGCGGCCATCATGGCCTTTTCGCGCGCACATGCGACGCGCGTCCGGCGGGAGCCCGCAGTGGCGCTTCGGCGCAGCCTTCTCTATATACGAGCGCGTCTTCCGGAGAATAGGCGAAAAGCTGCCCCATGGCGCATCCGCTCGACCATCTTCCGATCCTGCGCATGAACGGCGCCGGAAATGAGATTCTCGTTCTCGACTTGCGCGGGAGCGACCACGCGCTTGCGCCGCAGGAAGCGCGCGCCATCGCCAATGCGCCGGGCCTGCGCTTCGATCAGCTGATGGCGCTCCATAAGCCGCGCAGGCCGGGCGACGACGCCTATATGCGCATTTACAATGTCGACGGTTCGCTCTCCGCCGCCTGCGGCAACGGCACGCGCTGCGTCGCCTATGCGCTGGCGCGCGAAGGCAAGGACGCGCTGCGTCTGGAGACGGACGCCGGCCTCGTCGAAACGCGCCGCCAAGCCGATATGGTTTTCACCGTCGACATGGGTTGTCCGCGGTTTGGCTGGCGCGAAATACCGCTCGCACGCGCCGTGGAGGACACGCGCGAGATCGCGCTTGATCCGCCCGTCGCTGGCGCGCCATCGCGCTTCTCCGCGGTCAGCATGGGTAATCCTCATGCCGTGTTCTTTGTCGACGACGCGACGCAGCTTGATCTCGAGACGCTTGGCCCGCGCATCGAACGCCATCCGCTCTTTCCCGAACGCGCCAATGTCTCCTTCGCGCAGATGCTTTCGCGAAACGATATTCTGCTGCGCGTCTGGGAGCGCGGCACCGGCGCC
>JALHNR010000444.1 GCA_022843525.1 Methylocystis sp.
CCGGCGCCAAAAAGCAGCACTTCGGCAAAACGTAGCCCCGGCGTCGGCATATAGGAGCCGCTCGACGAGAAGACTCGGATCTTCGTCGGCCCGCCGCTCGGAAAGGCGACTTCCCCAGTCGTGCGGTCGACGACGATCGACTCACGCCACCCCGCGCCGTCAGGCGAGACTTTGACGTGGAAGTTGTCGTCGCCGGTCAGACCTGTTTCGGCGCGCGCGGAATAGTTGGATTGATAAAGCTGCGAAACGGTATTCGCCGCGCTCTCCTTGTTGAGCGCGAAGCGCAGATCGCCGGAGCCGCCTTCGCCGACGCTCGTTGCGGTGAAGAGCGTCGCATTGAGTTTGGCGAGCAGCGGATTGGCGCCGTCGGCGGTCGCGCCGATCCCGAGCAGCGCAAGGTTTTGCAGCTGGCGCAAGGACAGGCCGCAATCAATCCATCCCGCGCCGTCGTAGAGCACCAGAAGCGATTCCGCTTCGACATAAGCGCGCCAACCGGCTTGCGGGGAAAGGAAGGTCCAGCCGCCTGCGAGGAGTGTCGCGATCTGATCGTCCTTATCCGCGAATTCGCCTGTCGCGCCGGCGCCGATGAGCACACGATCGCCTTCCGCCGGCGTTGCGGGGGGCGACGTCACGTCTCGCGCAGAGACCGAAAGCTGCGTCAGCGCGTCGATCAGCGCCAGCGCTTCATTATGCGTGACGTGCTTTTGCGCTTGCGCCGCCTCGATGAAAGGCAGCGCAAGATGCGTGGTTTGCGTCATCGTCTTACCTATTGGATGGGAAGCGTCGTCGTCAGCGGGAATCCTCGTCCGACCGTCGCGCTCATCTGATAAAGCGAAAGCGTCAGTTCGCTTTGCGGTTCGCCAAAATCGGCGAGTTCTTCGGCGGCGGAATAAAGGATCGATGTTGCGGCGGCGGTGAGCGTGCGCGTTCCGCTGGCCGGCAGCGAGATATCTGCTTCGTAAGATTCACTCGCCTCGCCGAGCGGAATGTCGAGCGCTTCCCAGGCGTCAGAGTCGAGGCGTCCACGCCGCAAGAATTCAATGACGACGCCGGCGGGCGTGCGCCGCGCGCGCGCTTTCGTCGGCGCGTAGGGGCGCAAAGCCTTGTTTGTCGCGGCGACCGTCGGCTGAACAAAGATCGGCTCCGCATAGTCGCGATCCGCCGATCCGATGCGATAGGTCATCGGCGCGCCAATCTCGGCGACCTTGCGCGCGAGCGGCGCGATCGCGTCATTCAGCAGCACGACGGTTGCGCCGGCCGGCGCATTGCGCTTGGCGAGATGTTCTTCGCCGCCGAGGCCGCGAATGAGCCGTGACAGTCGATATGTCTTTTCGCCGATAAGTTCGGCGTGCGCGAAAGCGAAAATCTCCCAGTCGCCGTCGACGCGTATCGCCATTGCCGAACGTCCGGCGAGCGCGGCGAGGTCGCCGACCGATGCAAGTTGCCCGGCGCCGATCCTGACAGTGACGCTGCTTCCATTGTCGAAGCGCCCGACAGGACCCGCGGGCAGGACGTCGAGCGTCTCGCCGATGGTTGCGCGCTTGTCGATTATGGCGATCTGCTCATAGCCGCCCTGGAAAGTCATCCTCCAGATTGCGAGCGGACCGGGCCAGGGATCGGCGAAGGCCGCGACATAGGAGAGCGCTTCTTCGTCGCGCCAGAGCGCAAGGTCGAGAATTTCGACTCTCGGCGGTCCGACGATCTTCGGCGAGACGACATTCGCGCGTCCAAGCAGCGGCGCGGCCGAATCATAGACGGAAGCGTTCGCCGCGCGCGCGCTTATCTGTCGCGCGGCGCCGTCCGTGATGCGCTGAATCTGAAACAGCCGGCCGCCGCCGGCTGCGCCGAGCCGCACCAGATCGCCGGGCTGCAAGGCGAGAAGGCCAGGCCGCAGCGTAAACTCCGCGGTTTCGCGTCCGATCCACAAATCCTGAAGCCAGCTCTCTGCGAGCGACTGCGCATTGGCGCGATTCGTCATCACCGCGGCTTGCGCTTCACTCTGGCGCGCCGAGCGGCCCTCGAGTCTGCGGGATAAGACTCGCGCCATTTGAAAGTCGTTTTCGGAATCGGAGAAGGAAAGCGCGATCTCCTGCGGCAGTTCGCTTTCCTGCGTCCGCGCCAGCGTCACGAGCGAGGCGGTTTTGCCGGCCACGAGGTCGTCTTCGTCAATTTCGCACACCGGCTTCCCGCGCCGATCGACGAAGCGCAAGGCGCCGCCGCTCGCAACGGCGTCGAAGCCGTAAAGCGCGGCAAGCGGATCGATCGCCTCGCGCGGCGACATCGGCCGCTCCAGCACATAGCCGTCGAGAAAGCCGCTGACGTTTGGCCGCGGCGTGACAACTTCAGGCGCGGATACGGCGCCGGCGAGCGCCGGCAATAGGCGGTCGAGCGGCGCGCCTTCGAGTCGTCCGTTCAGCCAATGGCCCGTCTCCCAATTGGCGGCGTCGCTCCATGCGTCGGTCTGCGTTGGAAAGGCCGGAAAGGGGCGCGCATCCCAGCACCATATGTGCAGGCGCGCCGGATCAACCATCGGCCCGGCGTAGAGGTTGGACGTCGGGTTGCGCGCCCCGCCGCCGGGCGCCGCCGGATCGAAATGCGCGATCATCGCCTCGATGAATCGCGCCTGCATGAGGTCGTCGCGGCCGTTGCGCGAGAAATAGGGCAGGCCGCCGTCGCTCGAGCGCGGGTCTGGAAAAACATTCGGCGCATTGGCGCCGCGGTCGACCGCGGGACA
This sequence comes from Methylocystis sp., assembly GCA_022843525.1. Taxonomy (GTDB): domain Bacteria; phylum Pseudomonadota; class Alphaproteobacteria; order Rhizobiales; family Beijerinckiaceae; genus Methylocystis. The sequence continues at coordinate 2,735 of JALHNR010000444.1, forward strand.
TCCCGTCTCGACGATCCAGATCGGCTTCGACTGCGGGACCCATGCCGTCGGCGCCGCCAGCTCAGCGCCGCCGACGCGCTCGTAATGCGGTTGCGACCACCATGACAGAAAATCCTTCTGGCGGAAGATCCAAGGCTTGCCGAGTCCGTCGCTGATTGGGGTGCGATCTTGCGCCAGGCGCGCATTTGCGTCGGCGTAATGCCAATCATAGGCCTCGCCCGAAGCGATGCGAGACTTCAGATAGTCGAGATCATAGATGCTCGCCGCGTCCTGCGCGTCGAGATGGGCGTCGCCGTCGCGCCAGTCGGACAGCGGCCAATAGACGTCGACGCCGACGAAATCGACGGCGCTTGACGCCCACAGCGGATCGAGCGGAAAGCGCGCTTCGCCGCTTGCAGGAACATGCGCGCCATATTCGGTCCAGTCGGCCGCGTAAGAGATTTTTGTTTGCGGGCCAAGGATCGCTTTCACGTCCGCG
>JALHNR010000445.1 GCA_022843525.1 Methylocystis sp.
CATCGGCGTCAGCCAGATGTCGGCGTCGAGGCCGATCTGATGCGACGCGTGGCCGTTCAGCATCGGTCCGCCACGCGGCTGCGACAGATCGCCGATGAGCAGGCCCGGCCAGCCCGATTCGCGCGCCGCCTTCGACGAAAAATGCTTCAGGAAGGCGATGAGATTGGGATGACCCCAATTGCGGTTGCGCGACAGGCGCATGACCTGCCAGTGGGGGCCGTTGATCGGCAGCGGCTCGCCGCCGGCGAGACAGCCGCGCGAATAGAAGCCGATCGGATCGGGATGGAGCGGCGCCGCCGCCTGCGCGCGGCCGAACAGCTCTCGCGCCGGCGTCACCGGACTGGACGGATTGGCGAGCGGCGGCAGCGGCTTTGGATCGAGCGTGCCCCTATCCTGCGCCACAGCGCCATCTGTCGTCGCCAGCGCCGCCAACGACGCCAAGCCTGCTAAGGCGAACAGCGCCACGCGCAGCGCGCGCAATATTGAATCTGTCGTCATGGGCGTTTCGCCCCCAGTCGCGAAGCGCGCGTCGCCGGCGCAAAGGTTTGCGATTCATCCTTGCCGGGAAAGCTTACCGCTTCATTTAGTTTGATGGAGCGCCAAGCCACAGCAGAAACGTCGGCGAGGCCGCTTGTGCGTTCGGTTAGGAGTCCGTCATGCGTATTCCCGTCTTCCTTCCGCTTATTCTTTGTCCATTCGTGGGGGCGAGCGCGGCGAACGCCGCCGCCCACATCCATATCAATCTTTCAACGCAGACCATGCATGTCCAGTCTTCGTCGGGCAGCTATTCGTGGCCGGTGTCGACGGCCCGCGCGGGCTATTCTACGCCGCGCGGCTCGTTTGCGCCCACCGGCATGCAGCCCATGCATTATTCGCGAAAGTATCACATGTCGCCCATGCCCCACTCGATCTTTTTCCGCGGCGGCTATGCGATTCACGGCTCTTATGAGACTGGGATGCTCGGCCGACCCGCTTCGCACGGCTGCGTGCGCCTGTCGCCCGGCCACGCGGCGATGCTGTATCAAATGGTGCGGAATGAAGGCGGCCGCATTTCGATCACCGGCTCGCCGCCGAGCGGCCATTACTACGCCAGCGCGCGGCGGGGCGGCAGGGTCCCCTATGCAGCGTCGCGGGGGCGTTCCTATTATGGCTCGGGCTACGCAGTCGCCGATCCCTTCGCCGCTTTGTTTGGCGGCGGCGCTTTCTGAACGCTTGGAACGCTTCCCGGTCGCCTGGAACAGGTGATCGGTAAGAAATCGCTCAAAATCATATATTAGAGCAAGGGGCCTGTCCTCCCAGGGCGGGCCCGCTCCTTGTTTTCGCCTTTTGCGCCCCATTAATGGATCGCGACGCTTGCCGCGCGCTTTCTTTGCGCGCGATAAGGAGCTCAAAAGCAGCAAGGAATCTTCCGCTTGACGACATTCGATCGCCGCCGCTTTCTTATGGGAGCCGGCGGCTTGGGAGCCGGCGGCTTGGGAGCTGGCGGCTTGGCCGTTGGCGACTTGGCCTTCGCCGGCGCAGCCTCGGCGCAGGCTCCGGAAACGGCCGAAGAGTTACAGGTTCGCGTCGAGAATAATTCGGCGCCGGAGCTCTGCGCCGAGAAGGACAATGTCGAGCTCGACTTCATCTCGCCGCGCGTGCGCAGTCTGCAGATCCAGGCCGTGCACCCCTCCTACATCAACACGATCGCCTCGGATCGCTGGGCGCCCGACTGGTCGAGCTGCGATTTCACCGTGGACCCTAAGGCGTTTTCGCAGGCGCGCCGCAAGACCTTCTGGGAGACGCCGGAATTCTGGCTGACGGGCTACACCTTTCCCTCGTTCTGGCGCCCCAACGACGTGCCGATCCGCGTCGGCGATTCCGTCGAGCACGGCTTCCATCTGATCCAGCTCTGGATGTGGCATCGTGAACGCGCCGAAGAGATCATGGTGCTCTATCCGCCCGACGGCTATTGGCGGGCGCGGCCGCTGCCCTTCGACGACATGCGCTGGACGGCTTACGGCTCGTCCTTTCTCGTCGGGCCGGTCGAGACGCAGGAGCGGCCCATCGTCGATCTCGAGGAAATCGTCTTCGAGCCTCACACGCGCAGCCTGATCCTCAAATTCAGGCGCGGCGGCGAAGGCCGCCTCTCGATCAAAAGCGTCGATCAGGACCGGATAACGCTCGACGTCTCCTTCAGTCAGGCGATGCCGAACGGATTGCCCTTCGCGGCGCTGCGGTCGATGTACGCCATGGAGACGATGAGCGACGCCGCCATTGTCGCCTGGCGCAGCAAGCGCGGGAAGAGTTGGGAGGAAGCGCCGGTCATTCGCTTTCCTGGCGCCAGCGCGACAGAAGTGTGGGTCGGCCGTCATCTGCCGTCGCGCCACAATCTTTCGGCGCCTGACATGGTGTTCAGCAAATTCCAGGGCGCGCCGCCGGCGGCCGCCCGCCGATGAGTCAGGGCCGGTGGTGGGCGCTCGACGCGGCGCGTGGGCTCGCCGTCCTGGCGATGGTCGTTTTTCACGTCATCTGGGATCTCGCGCATTTCGGCTATGCGCCCGCTAATCTCCCCTGGTCGGCGCCCGTCAAAATATTCGGCCATTCGATCGCCTTCGCCTTTCTCTTCATCGCCGGCGTCGCGCTGGTCCTGGCCAATCGCGATTCAATGCGCTGGCCGGCCTTTTGGCGCCGCTTCGCGCTCATCGCCGCGGCGGCGGCGCTGGTGACGGCCGGCACCTATGCGCTCTTTCCCACCTCCTATGTGTTCTTCGGCATTCTGCATTGCATCGCGGTCGCCAGTCTGATCGCCGTGCCGTTTCTTTTCGCGCCATGGCCCGCCGCTCTCGCTTGCGGCGGCTTTTTCCTTCTTGGCGGGGAGTTCTTCGCGTCGTCCGCCTTCAACGCCGATTGGCTGCAATGGATCGGGCTTTCGACCAGCGAGCCGATGACGCAGGACTGGCGTCCGCTGTTTCCCTGGGCCGGCGCGCTGCTGCTCGGCGTGGCGGCGGGAAAACTCGCTCTCACCCTTTACGGGAAGAGAGCTGGCGTGAGCGGCGAGGGCGCTAACCCTCTCCCCACACGCGCCAAGGGGGAATGGCTTCCCTTCCTCGGCCGGCACAGCCTTCTCATTTATCTCGCACATCAGCCGGCGCTCTTCGCGCTCTTTATGGGACTCGCCTATCTCATTCCGCCCGCCGTCGACGCGACGGAATTCGTCGCC
>JALHNR010000446.1 GCA_022843525.1 Methylocystis sp.
CGTACGTCAGTATAGACGGGCGCTCCGGCCCACGGGCCTGGGGGCGCGTAGCTCAGCGGGAGAGCACTACGTTGACATCGTAGGGGTCACAGGTTCAATCCCTGTCGCGCCCACCATTCAAGCGGCCCATTTCGGTTCGCCATCGCCACAAAGCCTGGAAACCTCTGCCCAAGCGTGCGTCACCCCGACGTGGCGCGCAAAACTGTAGCTGGTCGCTTGCCGGAGCATATTCGCGCGCCATCTGGCGTCTTGCTTCGGTTGAAGATGCAGGGCCGGCATATGTTGAAGTATCTCCTCCTCATCCTGCTTGGCCTCACCCTTGCCGCTGGCGCGGCTCAGTCGAAAGATCAAGCAAAGGCGCCCAAAAAGTGCTTGCCGATCCTTCGCACGCCAGGGGGCGCCCCGACGCGCCCGTACGGGCAGATCCCTTACTCGGTCTGGTACTACGTCCTTTATCAGCCGTTCTGCGATGGCAAATCCGCGAAGGAATGCATGTGGGCGTGTGGAAAGCCGCCCTCTAAGGACGGCGACGATAACTGAATGCCAGCGAGATGGGGCGACGCAGCGGCTCGCCTGCTGGTCCGCGATCTCGATTGCCTCGCGCCATTGCGGCGTCCATAGCTGCTCCCGCCCGCCCTGACCGGGCGTAAAGCGGAGGAGACCATGGACCTGCCTGCCATTGACCCGCTGATTGGGATTGGCGTCGCGGTCTCGACCGCCATCACCGACGCGGTCTATGTGTTTTTCAACGCCGCCGTGTCGGAGCGGCGGCGCGTCGCCGCTGCGAGCTGGAGCAGCGTCTGGTATCTGCTCTCGGCCTTTGCGGTGATCAGCTATACGTCGAACTGGGCCTATGTGGCGTTCGCGGCGGTCGGCGCCTGGGTCGGCGGCTTCCTGTCCATCACCGTGCTGAACCGCCTCGTTCCGTTGCGCAAACCTTAGGAATTCGGCGCAAAAAAAACGCCGCTCGCGCGGCGCAGAGGAGCAAAAAAGTCGGTGCGTTAGTCGCGAACGACAGTCTGATTGCGATCCTGGATCAGCAACGGCAGGCGCTTGGCCGAGGCGCTGGCGACGCTCATCTCCTGCTTGCTATGGGCGACCCCGCGCGCCTTTTGCTCATGACTGCTGTTGGTCGCAAGACCTAACGCTAAAAAGCCAACCCAAAACGCCACGGGCACGAAGCGCGACTTCGAAAACGGCATTTCGGTCTCCCTTTGCTCAGGCGCTTCTAACTGGACGAACGCAGCTTTCCTTAATGTGCGTCCAAGTAAAAGCGCCAGGAGCAAGCAACCTGATGGCGCCAGATCGAAACAGTTCTCCTCTCTGGCTGGCGTGCTAATGGGCAAAGGGCGCAAAATTTGGCGCCAATGCTTACGTTCGCTGTGGACCTATGCGCGCGGGTTAGAAGCGCATTAGCTTCCGCCCAGGGGAGATTGCAGCGATGACCTTTACGACCACGGATCGTCCAGCGCCCATCGTCAAGAGCGGGCATGTGCAACTGTCGATCATTCTGGCTGAGTCAGAAAAGAACACTCTGCAGAACCAGATCTTCGACCAGATCCGCTCAATGATTCTCAACGGCCAGCTCAAATGCGACGATCCGATGCCGACGACCCGAGAGCTGAGCAGCCAGCTTGGCGTCTCGCGCAACACGGCCGTGTTGGCCTATGAGCGGCTGATCGCCGAAGGATACATTCGCACGAAGCCCTATGTGGGCACCTTCGTCTCGCCGGATCTGCCGGACACGGCGTTTCTGTCGGCCGATCACCGCGCGCCGCAGAAGGAAGAGCAGGGCGCCGCGGAAGATGTTCCGCCGGCCTGTGGAACGTTGCGAACCCACCGCCTCGCCGACCCCGAGCGCCGTCGCCTCGCCGCCGACTTCTGGGTTGGGCGGCCCGATGCGCGATCGTTCCCGCTCAAGGCATGGTCGCATCACATCAAGAATCGGCTGAAGGCGGTCGGCTCCAATCTCACGAGCTACAATGACGCCGCGGGATTGATGGAGCTGCGGCGCGCCGTCGCCAAACATCTCGCGCCGGCGCGCGGGGTCGTCGCCGATCCGGATCAGATCGTCATCGTCGGCGGCTGCCAGGACGGCTTCAATCTGGTCGGCCGTCTGCTCGTGACGCCGGGGTCAACCGCAGTGGTCGAATCGCCCTGCTATCAGGGCGCCGCCTTCGTGCTCGAAAGCCTTGGGGCGACGCTTTATCCCGTGCCCGTGGACCAGGACGGACTCGACGTGTCGCGGCTGCCGAAAACCAGGGGCGCCGTAGCCTATGTGACGCCGTCGCATCAATATCCGATCGGCGTGACCATGAGCCTGCAGCGGCGGCTCGAGCTTCTCGCCTGGGCGACGCAATACGACGCCTACATTATGGAAGACGACTATGACAGCGACTTCCGTTTTATCGGTTCGCCGCTGACGGCGCTGAAGGGCCTCGATCGCAACGAGCGCGTCATCTATCTCGGCACCTTTTCCAAGTGCATGGGGCCCGGCCTGCGGCTCGGCTATGTCGTGCTGCCCCGCCGTCTCGCCGAAGCCGGGCGTCGCATGAAAATGTTGATGAACAACGGCCAAAGCTGGCTGGAACAGGCGGCGATGGCGGATTTCATGTCGAGCGGCGAGTTCGGGCGCCATTTGCGGCGCATCCGCCAGCTCTATCGCGATCGGCGCGACGCGCTGCTGGGCGCGCTGCGGAATCATTTCGGCGCCTGCGAGATATACGGCGACCAGGCCGGCATGCATCTCGTCTGGAAGCTGCCGGACGGTTTTCCGGACGCGGCCGAGGTCGAGAAGCGAGGCCTAGCCGCGGGCGTTGGCGTCTGTTCGCTGGCGACGGGCTCGGCGCTGCGCTTCGACGACATCAACGGCGGCGATCGGCTGCTGATGCTCGGCTTCGTCGCGCTCACCGAAAAAGAAATTGAGACCGGAATCGCGCGCCTGGCGCAGGCGCTGAAGGCGTAGCGCTTAACGCGCGCTGCGCGCGCCAACCCTCTCCTGGGGAGAGGGTGGTTGCGAAGCAACCGGGTGAGGGGTTTCCGCTTCGCGCGAGTTTGCGTATTGCGAAGTGGCCATAACCCTCATCCCGGTCCTTTGGACCGAACCTCTCCCCGTGGGAGAGGGTGTCGCGCGCGAGCCTGTACGTTCATGAACGACTCCAGCGGCGTCTCGCGTCTGCGCGCCAT
>JALHNR010000447.1:0-2192 GCA_022843525.1 Methylocystis sp.
GACCGCGGGGTCGCGCGGAAAGCCGGCGCGAATCCATTCGGCTTGCAGCGTTCTCAGCGCGTCGCCCAACTGCTTGCCCGGCGCGACGCCCCGCGCGATGAGATCCGCGCCCTTGATGGGGAAGGCGGGCGCGGGCGTCTCTTCTAGATAGCGCGCGGCCTCCAGCCACTCCGGATTATCCGCCGCGGCGGCGCTTTCCGCATGCGCCAGCGCCAGCGCGTCCGCCGCGGCGCGCGCGCCGCACAGGAACAGCATCTCGCGCAGATGCGACGCTGGCGGCGGCGCGTCGCGTCCATGCAAGGGCGCGAGCGTTCGCGCCGCCGCCGCAAGCCGCGCGAATTCGTCGTTGGAGAGCCGCAGGCGCTCGCGCAGCCGCTCGGCGTCTTCGGCGGTCAGCACCGAAAAGGCCGCAAGCCGCAACACCGCATCCGCCGGCTTGCCCAGAGCCGCTTCGCGGTCAGCCAGCCGCTGCAGGCGACGCGGATAGCCAATGCCGAGAATGACTTCGATAACGCCGGCGTGCGACATGACGCGCAGCACGTCCGGCGCCCGGCGCGCGAGCAGCAGCTTCATCAGTTCGGCGCGGATGCGCTCGCGCGACAGACGCGACAGATGTTCCCGCGCGACGATCGACTCATGCAGGCCCTCGCGATCGAACGGTCCCTCGCCATGAGAGGCGTTGAAGCGAAAGAAGCGCAAAATCCGCAGATAGTCCTCGCGAATTCGCGTCGCGGCGTCGCCGATGAAGCGGATGCGCCGCGCCTCGATATCGGCAAGCCCGCCGGTATAATCGTGAATCTCGCCATTGAAAGAGAGCGACAGCGCGTTGATGGTGAAGTCGCGCCGCTTCGCGTCCTGCTCGAAATCGCCGCCAAAGCGCACCCTGGCGAAGCGGCCGTCGGTCTCGACGTCTTCACGCAGCGTCGTGACTTCAAACGGCGTTCCCGCGACGACGATCGTCACCGTGCCATGTTCGATGCCGGTTGGCACGCCTTTCAGGCCGGCGTCGCGCGCGGCCGCGAGGACGGCGTCGGGCAAAGCGGTCGTGGCAAGGTCGATCTCGTGAGGCGGCAGACCGAGCAGAGCGTCGCGCACGGCGCCGCCGACCACCCGCGTTTCTGCGCCCGTCTTCGAGAGAGCCGCAAACAGCGTCGCCAGCCGGGGGTCGTCGAGCAGTCTCAGCGCCGCATTCATTCGAAGCGGCCCGGCTGCAGTTTTCCGTTCTCGATATGGGCCGGCACATAAGCGCCCTGGTTGAGCCGGCTGAAGCCGAGCGTCACGACTCCGACGATGGCGATGAGGAGGCCCGCAATCGTTAGCAGCGACACGACTTTGCCATGCCAGAGCTCGCGCACGAAGGGCCAGCGACGCTGCAGCGAATGGAAAAGCGCATAGGCGACGAAGGGCGTCAGGAAGAGCAGGGCGGTTTCAACGATTGCGCGCCACATGGGCGGAAACGCCTTTCGTGATGAGGGATGTCCGACGAATTATACATGGCGTCCGTCGAGGGGCGTTTAATGCGGCATGCATGAACAAACTGTCACGTCCAAATTGCGGTTTTGGCGGTAAAATGCCTCTCTACCGCGCCGGTTGCGCTTGAATTGCAGCAGCGGAGAGACGAAGATTGCGCTTGGCTCTAATCCCCGCCGCTTCGCTTTATGTGCGGAGCCGAACGGCGCGGGGCTTTGAATCGAGTGCGGCGAAACACGGCAGCGCCGCTACGATGCGCCCGATCCTCTTCATAGACAAGCTGCCTGAGCACGCTGAAATGACCTCATTCGACACCAGAACGACCTCGCTCGAATCAGCCGTCGTTCAATCCGCCGAACGCGCCCTCGACCATATCGGTCGCGCCCGCGCCGCGATCGGCGCCGTCATTTTTGGCCAGGACGAAGTCGTCGAACAGGCGCTGGTGACGATCCTCGCGGGCGGCCACGGTCTCCTCGTCGGCGTGCCGGGGCTCGCCAAAACCAAGCTTGTCGAGACGCTTGGCCGCGTGCTCGGCCTGGCGGAGCAGCGCGTGCAGTTCACGCCGGATCTGCTGCCCGCCGATATTCTCGGCTCCGAGGTGCTCGAAGAGGGCGCTGACCGCTCGCGTTCGTTCCGCTTCATCAAGGGCCCGGTCTTCACCCAGCTGCTGATGGCCGACGAGATCAACCGCGCCTCGCCGCGCACGCAGTCGGCGCTGCTAC
>JALHNR010000447.1:2202-3182 GCA_022843525.1 Methylocystis sp.
CGACCTGCCGCGGCCGTTCCACGTCCTGGCGACGCAGAACCCGCTGGAGCAGGAGGGCACCTATCCGCTGCCCGAGGCGCAGCTCGACCGCTTCCTGATGCAGATCGACGTGCATTATTCCGACCGCGCCAGCGAGCGGCGGGTGCTGCTGGAAACGACCGGCGAGACGATGGCCGAGGCGAGCCAGGCGCTCGACGCCGAAGAGCTGATGGCCACGCAAAGGCTCGTGCGCCGGCTTCCGATCGGCGAAAAGGTCGTCGACGCGATCCTCGATCTCGTTCGTTCGGCCCGTCCAGACGAGGGCGACGCGGAAATCGCGCCGCATGTCGCCTGGGGTCCGGGACCCCGCGCCGCGCAGGCGCTGATGTTGGCGACGCGCGCCCGCGCGCTCGTCACCGGCCGGCTTGCGCCTTCGATCGAAGATGTGGCGAAACTCGCCGCGCCGGTGTTGCGTCACCGCATGGCGCTCAATTTCGCCGCGCGCCGCGAGATGACCGTTTCTGACGTGGTTCAGACGCTCGTGGCGCGGATCGGGTGACGAGCCTTCGCTCGGCTCTTCCCTCTGACGGAGAAAGATGACGATGTTTGCTGACGTCGCCACGCGCGCCTACGATCCTGCACAGCGCAAGCCCGCAGATGGCGCGACGGCGGCCGATCTCGCGAGCCGGATGCCGAGGCTGGTGGCGCGCGCGCATGAGATCGCGGCGAGCCTCGCCTATGGCGTTCATGGCCGCAAGCGCGCGGGCGTCGGCGAGACGTTTTGGCAATATCGGCCATTTGCATCTGGCGAGTCGGCGCATCGCATCGACTGGCGCCGCTCCGCCCGCGGCGATCAGCTCTATGTGCGCGAGCGTGAATGGGAGGCCGCGCACGATTATTTCCTCTGGATGGATTGTTCTCCCTCCATGGCCTTCGGCTCGTCTCTCGCCTCCGACGACAAGCTGTCCCGCGGCGTGACCCTGGGGCTGGCGCTCGCCGAC
>JALHNR010000448.1 GCA_022843525.1 Methylocystis sp.
ACCGCCAGCGTATAAGGCAATATGCCGAGCGCGGCCCAATAGCCGAGGCCGATCTTGTACTGTTTTTCTGGCAGTTCGCCCAGCGCCGCCGATTGACTGACGACCGCAAGAAGGCCGCCAAAGACCCCGAACACGAATCTCGTCGGGGCGTACATAAAAACGCTCTCGCTCGAGACGCAAATCAGCGAGGCGATCGCGTAACATAAGTAGCCGAACGTCAGCACGCGATATTCGCCGTAGCGTCCGGAGAGGACTCTCGCGAGCGGCACGCCAAGCGCTACGCCGATGAGATAGAAGGTCGTTCCCCAAGCGCCGAAGCTCGGCGTAACGCCTTCAAGCGATCCGGCTGAGTATGGTGACAGCACGCTATGGCCGGAGACATTCGACAAGACGTCGACGTATCCAATCCCCAGCGCGCCAAGAAACAGAAGCAGCTTGCCGCCAACCAGCCTATCGAATGATACGATCATGCTGGCCGCCGTTGGCGAAAATGCGGCTCGACGTTGGCGAGCGCATCCGTGACGGCGAGCACAACTTGTTGCACGATTGACTCAGATGAACGATTCACTTCCACACAAGGTGTTTCCGCCGACGGCTTGCTTCGTTAGCAAAAAGCCTAACGCGCAACAAATTCGAAAAACCAAACGTAACATTGCCTTTTTCGATACTTTCGCGTCTGTGCGCGCGAAGAAGAATGTTCGTTCAAAACGACCTCGTGAGCGCTTCATCTGATAAACGACCTTATTTTCGGCGCGACGCGCAAACGCTCTCTACCCAGTAGATCGCTGTGGAAACCGCAGTTGGCTTCTGGCTCAAGCCGTCGCTGTCACATTCCTTTGACAAAACCGAACGGCAGCTTCGCAAATGCGAAATTTTCCCTGCAATGCCCGCGCTGTATGAGATTCGAGAAACAGACCGCAGGCATTCATATTGGACCGGCTCAACTATCAGCACCTGTACTACTTCTGGATGGTCGCGAAGACGGGCTCGATCAAGAGCGCCTGTGAAACGTTGAACCTCGCGCAACCCACCATTAGCGGTCAGCTCGTGCTGTTCGAGAAGGCGATCGGTTCGAAGGTGTTCAAGCGGGAGGGCCGAAAACTCGATCTGACCGAGAACGGCTGGCTCGTCTTCAATTATGCAGATGAAATATTCAGCGTGGGCGACGAACTGACTAAATGGCTGGAAGGCGCGTCTCCGGAACCGAGCCGCAATCTGAAGGTTGGCGTCTGCGACAGCGTCGACAGGTCGGTCGCGCTCCAGCTGCTGTCGCGCGCGCTGAATGCTCAGCATCCGCCGACGCTTTGCTGCGCCAACAGCGATGCGGAGCGCTTGTTGCAGGATTTGCGGCTGCGCGCCTACGATCTTGCGATCCTGACTGCGCCCCCGGCGTGTTCCGATCACAACGGCGCGTCCAGCCACCTACTTGCGACCCTCGAAATCTCGCTGGTCGGCCCGGCGGCCAAAGTGAAAAGCCATAGCAAGCGCTTTCCGCAGTCGCTTCATCGCGCGCCAGTCGTATTGCCAATTCAGAAAAGTCCCTTGCGACAATCGCTGGATCATTGGCTCGAAACTCAGGGAATTGAGCCGGACATCAAGTCGGAAATCGGGGACAGCGAATTGAGAAAGAGCGTCGCCGCGAGTTGCGACGCACTCACTTTCGCGCCGACTGACGCGCTGCAGGACGTCCGCCAGCGCTATGGGCTGGAGGTTATCGGCGCTATTCACGGGGTGGAAGAGAGAATCTACGCGGTGACAGCTCAAAGGAAGATAAGAAATTCCGCCATCGCCCAGATCATCGGTGGCGTCGACGCGCGCTAGCTATCCCCTTGACGATCGCTGTCGCTCGACCCGAGGAGTTCTTTCAGCAGCGGGTGCTCGAAGCGACGGTTTCGGGTAATGGCGTAAAAGGACTCCGTAATCTGCTCGAGGCGACATAGCTCGACCAACGCGCCGGATGCGAGTTCGTCCTTAACCACGACCGGCGGCGCCAGCGTGACGCTATGGCTCTCTCTGACGATCAAACGCAGCATCGCCATGTCGTCGACTTCGGCCAGCACGATTGGCTGTACGCCAGCTTCTTCAACGATGCGATCGAAAGCGATCCTGATCGCCTCTCCGCGCCCGGGGAGAACGATCGGAACTCTTGCGAGATCGTTCGGAAATCGAAAAGAAGCGCCTCTGCCCTTTCCTTTTTTCAGCAGCTCGGGATGACCAATGATGCTGACCGCCTGCTCAGCAATGAGCAGGTTCTGCCAGTCTGAATTCAGCTCCATGGTCGCCCGCTGGTTGGCGAACACCACATCGAGCGCATGCGCTTCCAGCTGGGGGAGAAGCTCTCCGAGCGCCCCCGACTTCACGACGAGTTCGACGTCCTCGCGATCGATCAGCGGTTTGAGTAACTCGATCTGGAAGTTGCGGGAAAGCGTTGCGACGGACCCGATGCGCAGCATCTGACGATGGCCGAGGCTCAAGCTCTTGAATGTGCTCAGCAGCTCGTCGCCGGACTTGAAGACCACCTTTGCGTAGTCGAAGGCGATGCGGCCCGCTTCGGTCAGGCGAAGCGCGCGGCCATCCCGCTCGAAAAGCGGCTGACCGAGCTGCTCCTCCAAGGACTTCAGTTGGACCGACAGCGAGGACGGCGACACATTCAGCAATTTTGCCGCGCGGGTCAGGCCGCCTTCCTTTGCAATCGCCCAGAAGTATCGCAGATGATGGTAGTTCAAAAAGCTCATAAGCCTCATTCTATGGATCGGAACGACTCGTTCCATCAACCGAAAGTTTCGCGCCGCAGCAGCGACAGGCTCGCCATTGAGCGTGACGGCGACATCGGTCGATCTGAAAAGGCGGGGCTCGGCCCCTTCGCCGAGGTTCTTGTCATCTGATCTCGCCGAACGATCGGCCTTCGGGCGCACGCGCCTGTTCGCTCCACGCGTTGTCTTTTTCCGAACGATTCATTCTAAACTTCGAATTTTTCACGAACTCGAAGAATTCATAGTCTTTTCTGACAGTTGCATTGAGGAGAAATGATGCTCAAGGATCTGTATGAAATTGGCGAATTCCCGCCGCTCGGACATGTGCCGAAGAACATGTACGCCTGGGCGATCCGCCGCGAGCGTCAGGGCCCGCCGGAAACCGCCATGCAGATGGAGGTCTTGCCGACCTGGGAACTCGACA
>JALHNR010000449.1 GCA_022843525.1 Methylocystis sp.
AGCGAAAGACGATTCAGCGCGTTTTTATATGCCTGGCGGGCCACGCTCAAGGCTGCCCCAATTCGAAATTCCAGACAAGGGCTCGGTCATTGCCGCGAGTCAGAGCGGGCGCTTTCGTGCGCCGCCGCATCGTCCTGTGTATGACGTCAGGAAAATTGCCCAAGTTCCTTCAGGCCACCATCCTTCTCGCTCCGCTGCGGCGCCTGTCATATTTGCGCGTCTTCACCGATGAGAGAGCGCGCATCATGTCACAGTTTACCTTCAACGACGGCAATATTCCATGGAAGCGCCTCGATGGATTCGATCATCTGCTTTTTTCGGTCCTCGATATCGACGATCGAAACATCCTCCATGTGCTGTTCAAGTTTGCAGCCAATCAGCGGATCGTGCTTCACCGACACTGCGCGCTCAACAAGACCTTCGTCATTCAGGGAGAACATCGGCTCTATCACGCGAGCGGCCAACTGAAAGATGTCAGGCCGGCGGGCAGTTACACCGTCAGCCCTCCCACAGACGAGCCTCATCGAGAAGGCGGCGGCGATCAGGACGTCATCGTGCTGTTCACCATCTATGATCGAGAAGGCCCGCTCTATGAAATTCTCGATGACGATTCGAATGTTGTCGCGACGCTCTCGACGAATGATTTCGTAAATTTTTACGATCGTAAACACTAGAGCGCTTATCGATCACATGGATCATGTGATCGATAAGGAATCGCTCAAAATCAAAATGGTGGAGCAGGTTCTCATCGAAAAAGTCTGTCAACTTTTTCGGAACCTGCCCCAGGCGCGTTCAGCGCGCTACGAGAGCCACGCCGGCACATGATCCTGCGCGATGAGCGCGGCGACGCTTGGGCGGGGACGGATCACCGCGAAGCGGTCGCCGTCAACCAAGACTTCCGGGACGAGAGGCCTTGTGTTGTAGGCGCCTGACTGCACCGCGCCATAGGCGCCGGCGGTCAGCACGCAGAGCAATTCGCCGGCGCGCGGCTCCATGATTTCGCGTCCATGCGCAAGATAGTCGCCCGTTTCGCACACGGGTCCGACAACGTCGGCGACGATCTTATGCCGATCGGCGCTCTGGCGCACGGGGATGATGTCGTGCCACGCGTCGTAGAGCGTCGGACGGATGAGATCGTTCATGCCGGCGTCGACGATCACGAAGGTCTTGGCGTCGCCATGCTTCACGTAGATGACGCGTGTGACGAGGATGCCGGCGTTGCCGACGATGAGCCGTCCCGGCTCCAGCACCAGTCTGCAGCCCAGCCCGCCGAAATGCCGGCGCACGATCTCGGCGTATTTCTCGGGATGGTAAGACTGCGGGTCGTCGCCCTCGCGATAGGGAATCCCCAGCCCGCCGCCGAGATCGACATGCGAAATATCGTGCCCATCGGCGCGCAGGTCGCGCACGAGCTCGGCGAGCAGCGAAAAGGCCTCGTCGAACGGCGCGAGGTCGGTGAGCTGGGAGCCGATATGCATGTCGGCGCCGGCGAGCTCGATTCCCTTGAGCTTGGCGGCGAAGGCGTAGACCTCCCGCGCCCGCGACAGCGGCACGCCGAATTTGTTTTCGGCGAGACCGGTGGAAATCTTCTTATGGGTGCGGGCGTCGACGTCCGGATTGACGCGCAGCGACACGCGCGCCGCGCGCCCGAGAGCGACCGCCGCTTGCGACAGGGCTTCGAGTTCGGGCTCCGACTCGACGTTGAAACAGAAAATCCCGGCGCCAAGCGCCGCCGCGATCTCTTCGCGCGTCTTGCCGACGCCGGAAAAGGTGATTTTTTCAGGCGCGACGCCGGCGGCGAGCGCCCGCGCCAGCTCTCCGCCGGAGACCACGTCCATCCCCGCGCCCTCGCGCGCGAGGAGACGCAGCACGGCCTGATTGGAGTTGGCCTTCACCGCGTAGCAGACGAGCGCGTCGAGGCCGGCGAAGGCCTGCGAAAAAACCCGGTAGTGGCGCCGGATCGTCGCCGCCGAATAGCAATAGAAGGGCGTGCCCACCTCATCGGCGAGCGTCGCCACGGCGACCTCCTCGGCGTGGAGCGCGCCGTTTCGATAGTCGAAAAGATGCATCGGCTTACAGCAGCGGGTCGAGCGGGAAGGGATATTGCGCCGGCGGGCGATTGCCGATGGTGCCCGGAATCGGCGGCGGCGGGACGGAGGTTTCAGCAGCGCCGGCCGCCGGCCGGGGCGCCCCCCGCGCCGCTCTCGCTTCCGCTTCCGCCCGCAGGATCGCTCCGCGCGCCTGCGTTTCGGGCGGCAGCTCCACGGGACCGCGCCGGCCGCAAGCGCCGAGGCTCGCGGCGACGAGCGCCAGCGCAAGAACCGCCAAGGGGCGGCGGGTGAGGAGCGGCAATGGAGGCGTCACGGCGATTCGTCCCAGGGGAGAGCCGGCGCACTATAGCGATGAAGCAAAAAAAGGCGAGGGCGCGAGCGTGACGAAGATCGGGCTTCTTTGGCTTAGGTTAGGAGTCCGGCGGCCGCCGCATGCGCTTTGCCGCAGTGGGCGCGCCGCTCGGGTTACGTCAGGACCTCGCCGGCAGCCAAGCTTTGCTGTTCCAGAAGGGAACAGACAGGGCGTTTGGGCGCCTGCCGCCAGTGGCCCCCAACTCGGCTGCGGTGGACGAGGCTCTCCAGAGAGCCAAATTAACCGAGAAAGCCCAAAAGCCAGGCCATTTATTGGCGCGCCTTTACGATTTGGCGTCTGCGTGTTTAGGTCGAGCATGGTCAGCGTTCAGCGTTTATTCGCGGCTCTCGCCGCGGCTTTTTTCCTGACGGCGGCCCCTGCAGGCGCCGCGGTGCGCGTCCGCATCGACCTCGCGGCGCAAAGGCTCGAAGCGGTCACGCCGGAGGGCGAGACTGTCAGATGGAAAATTTCCAGCGGCCGCCGAGGATATGAAACGCCGGCCGGGACTTACAGCGTTATGCGCATGGAGGCCGATCACTTTTCGGATGAATATGATCAGGCGCCCATGCCCTACGCGATCTTCTTTTCGCCGCGCGGCCTCGCCATTCACGGGAGCTATGAGCGCGGTTTGGGCCGTCCGCTCTCCCACGGCTGCGTGCGGCTCGCGGTTCCCAACGCGCGGCAGCTCTTCGGTTGGGTTGAAAAGCACGGGGCGACGATCGAAATCACCGGCGGCGCCCCCCGCGCAGCCGGCCGCCAGGAGG
>JALHNR010000450.1 GCA_022843525.1 Methylocystis sp.
GAACATTCCTGGCTGCATGAGATCGGCCGCGTGAAATATCTGAACGCCACCGATCAGGAGGCGCTGAACGCTTTTCAGCTCTGTTCGAAGCTCGAGGGGATCATCCCGGCGCTCGAGCCCTCTCACGCGCTGGCGAAAGTGTTCGAACTCGCGGCGCAGAAGCCGCACGATCATCTGATGGTGATGAATATGTGCGGCCGCGGCGACAAGGACATTTTCACCGTCGCCGAGCATCTGGGTGGGATGTGAAAAAAAGCATCCTCATCCTGAGGAGGCGGCAAAGCCGCCGTCTCGAAGGACGAGGGCGCGCCGCCATTTTCCTCGCCCTTCAAGACGCGAGCTTCGCTCGCTCCTCGTCACCCGTCCCTGCGCTTTACAAGCCCCGCCGCAATGGCGCCGAGCGTCAGTGCCGCCACCCAGCCGAAAACCTCCTCGAACCAAACAAGACGCTGAGCCCAGCCGCTTAATGACGTCCAGCTTCCGTCCGAAATCGGGGTCCACATATTGGATTGGCCGAGCCGCGCTACTGGCAGGATTAGATCGAGCGAATAGGCGAAGGAGCTGAACCGAGGATAGGCGGCGAGCAGCGCGTCGCACTGCGTCCAGTTGATATTTGTTTGCGAAAATTTCTTTTCGCAGGAGGACTTTAACGCATTCACGGTGGCCGGATTTGCCGGCGCGAAATGGCCGTCTGATGCGGCGTAATAATAGGCCGCGGCGAACGCCAGCCAGATAAACAGCGCCGAATAGACAATGCGCATCGGACGATGGCCGTAGCCGGAAAATCGACCATAGAACCAGTGCAACGCCCAGGCGACGAACTCATCTAGGCGTGCGACAATGGAGAAGAAGGATGTGTAGCGCCCGTCAGGACCGAGTTTCCCCCAGGCGCGCAGCCATTTCTTCAGCGCCGAGCGGTCGGCGATTTTGCCGGCGGAGCGCAGACGATTCTCGCGCGCGATATCGACTTCAGCTGCGTCGCGGAAATGCCCCTGCTCACGAAGCACTTTCGCGAGATGTGTCCACGGCTGGAGCGCAAAGGAGTTGCCTGTGAGTAGTTCTGATTGTTGACGATCTAGCCATGCAATACGGCTCTTGGCGTCGAGTGGCGCGCCGGCGGCGATACGGTCGTAACGAAACCCATCGAGCCGAAGTGCGTTCTCGGGCCAAGAGGGGAAATCATCCACGAGTGTCGTTACATGCATATGGTCCAAAGATAAGGTTCCGGTCATCCCCGACACGGAACGAAAAAAAAGAGCGCGCCCAACGTCGGCTCCCTCGCAGGAAAGAGCGGTGCCGGCAGGATTCTCGAACCGTCCGCCACAGTAAAGGTCACCCCCGATTCTTGTCCCTCGCAGGCGCACCTCTCCAGATGCGTAAAACGCTCCGTTCAGAAAAACATTCCCGTCAATTTCACTTCCGTCACAGGAAAGCGCGTTGCCATAATCATTCTCGAAGCGGCCGCCATCACAGTATAGGTCGCCCGCAACGTTCGTCCCTAGCATGCGTACTTCCCCGTTCGCGTGAAAGGTCTCGTCCAGGAAGACATTGGCGCCAATTTCGACACAGTCGCAGGAAAGCGCGGCGCCTTCCGCATTCTCAAATCGGCCGCCCTGACAGGCGAGATTGCCTCCAATTTTCGCTCCTAACACGCGCACTTCCCCGGTCGCGTGAAACGCCTTCAGGGAAACACTGCCGCCGATTTCAGCGCCGTCGCAGGAAAGCGCCTTGCCGTCAGCATTCTCAAATCGCCCTTCATCACAGTAAAGATTGCCGGCGATTTTCACACCTAACAGGCGTACTGCGCCACTCGCGTGAAACATCTCATCCAGGAAAACACTGCCGACAATCTCGGCGCCGTCGCAGGAAAGCGCGTTGGCCTCAGCATTCTCGAATCGACCGCCCTGACAGGCAAGATTACCGCCGATCTTGGTACCTAATAGGCGTACTTCCCCGGTTGCGTGAGACTTCCTCAGGGAAACGTCCCCGCTGATTTCGGCGCCATCGCAGAAAAGCGCTCGTTGGTCGCCATTCTCGAATCGGCCGCCCCGACAGGTAAAGTTGCCGCCGATTTTTGCCTGTGTCAGGCGCACTTCCCCAGTCGCATGAAAGGCATTGTCGAGGAAAACACTGCCGCTGATTTCGGCGCGGTCGCACGAAAGCGCGGCGCCTTCAGCGTTTTGGAGTCGACCGCCCCGACACGAAAGATCGCCGCCGATTTTCGCGCCCAATAAGCGCACTTCCCCCGTCGTCCTAACACCCCGAAGGTGTAGAACCCTGTCGAGCGCTAGACCATCTCCGTGAAATTCATGAAAAACTGAGGCATCGAGACCGAGCGAACGTCCGCGAGATTCTCTTAGAGTAATGTTGTGAAATCGGCATCTGACCAGCCAAAGACTAAAATTGAAAGTTGCGCCTTCAAGATCGAGATCCGGCTGCTCGCTTCGCACCGCTCCGATATAGGCACCCATAAGATAGATGCCTTTTTCGTGAACGGGAGCGTTTTCGTCTCCGCCCAGCGCCAGAAAGCGGATTAGCTCCGGCCTTATGGCGTTGGCGCGCGTCGGTACGTCGGGTACCGCAGCACCAAGAACACATCGTCTCCCTCGCGCGACGCAGGCGATCAGCTTTTTCTCGGCCCAAGAAAGGTTTTTGAAATCCTTCAAGGACCGCCCATGGGCGCGCTTGGTTCGCACCTCAATCACGGTGGCGTTCAACAAACGTGCTCCTCAAAAGTCCGTCAGGCTTGGCTAATACTTGCCCAAAAAATTGGTCAACAGGCAATCAATTGTGCGACACGCATTTTTGCGCAATCTCATTCAATCTGCGTCCGCGCTCGGCCTCATCGGTCACGCCGGCGAGCGCCTTGCTGCTGATCGCTTCCCGCGCCGTGCAGGCGCAGGCGTCGTGGCAGATTTTTCCTTCGCCGCCCTCATTCATGCAGCGCGCCTCGCATGAGGCGACGAATTCCGTCGCGTCGACGGCGGGCGGCATGAGATAGGCGAGTCCCATAAAGAGCGCGAAGAGCGCCGGCTGATGTGCGAGATAAATGAGAAGGCTATGCCGGCCGAGGAAGGGAAGCCATTCCCCTTTGGCGCGTGTGGGGAGAGGGTTAGCGCCCTCGCCGCTCACGCCAGCTCTCTTCCCGTAAAGGGTGAGAGCGAGT
>JALHNR010000451.1 GCA_022843525.1 Methylocystis sp.
GGCGCCTGGCTTCGGCGGCATGTATTTCGACGAGAAGGGCGCGCTGCAGGTCTATATGAAAAACGCCCCCGAACTGCGCAGCGCGGACGCAATGAAAGCCGCGCGGTCGCAGGTCACGTCGGCGATCGCCAGCGTGCTCGGCGCGGAGTTCCTGGCGCAAAACGCCGCCGCCAAAGGCCGCGCTCAGGAGCCGAACATCATCAAAGGCGATTACGACGTCGTCGAACTCGCCAAATGGAAGAAAAGCTTCGGCCCGGCGCTCGACGGCCAGGAGATCGTCTTCGTCGATCTCGACGAGCGCCGCAATCGCGTGACCATCGGCGTCGTCGGCGATCCGTCGCGCCAAAGATTCGAAGCTCTGGCGAAATCGCTCGGCGTTCCATTCGAAGCGCTCATCATCGAAGAGACGCAGCCGATCCGCTTTCACGCCTCCTTGCGGGACAAAAGCCGGCCGGTTCCCGGCGGCGTTCAGATCGAAATCGACACCGGCGTTTTCGCTTACAAGCTCTGCACGCTGGGATTCAACGTCGTGCGCAATGGCCGCGACGGCTTTATCACCAATTCTCACTGCACCAAGAATCGCGGCGTCAGCAATGACGATGATTTCCATCAGCCGAACGATCCGCTGTTTTCGGGCAATAAGATCGGCGACGAAGATAGAGACCCGCCTTTTTTCACCGGCGGCGTGTGTCCCTCGGGTAGGAAATGCCGCTTCAGCGACAGCGCCTACGCCGACTACCGAATCGACCGCGGGCGTTTCGAAATCGCGCGAACGACAAATAATGTCGGCTCGCTGACGATCAACAGCTTCCCGGGCGTCTTCCGGATCATGAGCGAGACGCCGGACTCGGTCGTCGGGATGAGGCTCAACAAGGTCGGCCGCACGACAGGCTGGGCCTTCGGCGATGTGCGCGCGACCTGCATCGACGTCAATGTCGCCGACACGGACGTCAGGCTGCTGTGCCAGAGCCGCGTCGGGCGGGTCAGCGGGACGAACAAGCTGACGGACAATGGCGACAGCGGCTCCCCCGTCTTCTCCATCCTGCCGACCGCCAGCCAGGCGAGCCTTCACGGCATTCTCTGGGGCGGACCTGACGACGGCAGCTCCTTCGTTTTCAGCCCGATGAGCATGATCGAGCAGGAGCTTGGCCCGCTCACCACCTTCACGGCGCAGCAGCCGCCGCCGCCCCCGCCGCCCCCGCTGACGCCGCGGGAGCAGTGCTTGCGGGAATGCAACGCCGAGCGGGACGCCTGTCTTGCGGATGGGGGCCTGGGGTCGCAATGCATCCCCGCCTGGCGGCGCTGCCGGGAGCAGTGTCCGGCGCAGTAGCCCGCGGTTCGGGCAGGGTCTGGCCTTGGGAGGACCGCCCAGCCGGCTCCGCTTCCAAATTCCCCCGCCTTGGGGTATGAGACGCTGCATCGCAACAACAGCCAGCGTCTCCAGTTCCCGGCCGCTCTCGGGCGGCCGCAGAGGCGGCTGTTTTACCTGGCCGGCCTTTGAACATGCAGCTGCGCAACATCGCCATCATCGCCCACGTCGACCATGGCAAGACCACGCTCGTCGACCGCCTGCTCCAGCAGTCGGGCGCCTTTCGCGAAAACCAGCGCGTCGCCGAACGCGTGATGGATTCGAACGATCTCGAAAAAGAGCGCGGCATCACCATTATGGCGAAGGCCACCTCCATCACCTGGAAGGACGTGCGCATCAACATCGTCGATACGCCCGGCCACGCCGATTTCGGCGGCGAGGTTGAGCGCATCCTGTCGATGGTCGACGGCGCCATCGTGCTCGTCGACGCCGCCGAAGGCCCGATGCCGCAGACGAAATTCGTCGTCGGCAAGGCGCTCAAGATCGGCCTGAAGCCGATCGTCTGCGTCAATAAGGTCGATAAGCCCGACGCCCGCGTCTCGGAAGTCGTCAACGAAGTCTTCGATCTCTTCGCCGCGCTCGACGCCACCGACGAGCAGCTCGACTTCCCGATCATCTACGGCTCCGCCAAGCAGGGCTGGATGGCCGAGGAGCCGACCGGCCCGCAGGACGGCATGGCGCCGCTCTTCGATCTCGTCGTCAAGCATGTGCCGGCGCCCACCGTCGAGGACGGCGGCTTCCGCATGCTCGGCACGCTGCTCGAGGCCAACCCCTATCTTGGCCGCATCATCACCGGCCGCGTCTTCGCCGGCAGTGTGAAGCCCAATCAGGCGGTGAAAGTGCTCGACCGCACCGGTAAGATCGTCGAGCAGGGGCGCGTGTCGAAAATTCTCGCCTTCCGCGGCATCGAGCGCCAGCCGATCGAAGAGGCGGAAGCCGGCGACATCGTCGCCATCGCCGGCCTTGAGAAATTCAACGTCGCCGACACGCTCTGCGCGCTCGACGTCAACGAGCCGCTGCAGGCGCAGCCGATCGATCCGCCGACGCTCTCCATGACCTTCCTCGTCAATGACAGCCCGCTCGCCGGCACGGAAGGCGACAAGGTCACGAGCCGCATGATCCGCGCGCGTCTCTTCAAGGAGGCCGAGGGCAATGTCGCGCTGCGCGTCGAGGACGCGCCGATGGGCGACGCCTTCATCGTCTCGGGCCGCGGAGAATTGCAGCTCGGCATTCTGATCGAGACCATGCGCCGCGAGGGCTTCGAGCTCGGCGTCTCGCGCCCCAAGGTCGTCTTTAAGAAGGATGAGAGCGGCGACATTCTCGAGCCGATCGAAGAAGTCGTCATCGACGTCGACGAGGAGCATAGCGGCGTCGTCGTTCAGAAGATGAACGAGCGCAAGGCCGAGATGATCGAGATGCGCCCGTCGGGCGGCAATCGCCTGCGGCTCGTCTTCCATGCGCCGACGCGCGGCCTCATCGGCTATCAGGGCGAACTTCTCACCGACACGCGCGGCACGGCGATCATGAACCGCCTGTTTCATGAATATGCGCCCTACAAGGGCGAGATTCAGGGCCGCCGCAACGGCGTGCTGATCAGCAATGATTCGGGCGAAGCCGTCGCCTACGCGATGTGGAAGCTCGAAGATCGCGGCCCAATGATGATCGAGCCGGGCTGGAAGGTCTACAAGGGCATGATCGTCGGCGAGCATACGCGCGACAATGATCTCGAGATCAAT
The DNA here is from genome assembly GCA_022843525.1 of Methylocystis sp. Classification (GTDB taxonomy): domain Bacteria; phylum Pseudomonadota; class Alphaproteobacteria; order Rhizobiales; family Beijerinckiaceae; genus Methylocystis. The sequence continues at coordinate 3,106 of JALHNR010000451.1, forward strand.
GTGCTCAAAGGCAAGCAGCTCACCAACATCCGCACGCAGTCGAAGGACGAGGCGGT
>JALHNR010000452.1 GCA_022843525.1 Methylocystis sp.
CCTGGAATCAATTCTTTACGTCTTCCTCGGCGCGGCGGCGCTTCTCGCCGTCGCCATTCTGCTCGTGCTGGGGCCGCTCGCGTGGAAAATTGCGGCACGATATGCGCCGCTCATCGCCCAAGATCTTGAGCCGCTCTTCCAACCTGTGCGCTATGGCGTCACCACCGGCCTATTGGCCATTTCGCTTTTCGCGGCTCATAAGTTCTTGCCTGCGGAACGGCGCAGCTTCAAACTCATCGCCCCGGGCATCGCGCTGACGCTCGTCGCGTCGCTCGCGCTCGGCGTCGGCTTCGGCGCCTATCTAGCGAGATTCGCCAGCAGTTATATATCGATGTACGCCGGCCTCGCCTCCATCGTGATCGCCATCGTTTTTCTTCAGATGCTGGCGGCGATCTTCATCTATGGCGCCGAACTCAATCAGACGGTCGCGGCGGGCGGCAAGAAACCACACAACCAGGCTTAAGCGCACCTTAACCGAGATTTTTTACGCTGCCCGCATCCGCGCGCCATTGGCGGCGCCGCGATCAAGCGAGGCTTCTCCTCATATGCGCAGCCATGCAAGGGGCCATTTTACCGAGCAGCTTCGCGACTTCGCGGCGCGGAGGCTGGCGGAAATCCTGGGCGCCGCCTTGCTCGTGAGCGCCGGCGCGCTGACGCTGGCGCTCGTCAGCTGGTCCGCCCGCGATCCGTCGCTCAACCACGCGACCTCGGGACACGTCCGCAATCTGCTCGGGGGACCGGGCGCGATCGTCTCCGATCTCCTGATGCAACTCGTCGGCTTCGGCGCCATCGCCGGCATCGTGCCGATCGCGACCCAGGGATTGCGTCTCATGCGACGGCGCCGGATCGGCCGCGTGATGCTGCGCGTCGGCCTCTGCGTCCTCGGCGTTTTCGCAACCGCCGCGACCGCGTCGCTGCTGCCCGCGACCAACCGCTGGCCGCTGCCCACCGGCCTCGGCGGCGTCGCCGGCGACGCTATCCTGACCGTTCCACGGCTGATCTTTGCCGGCTCCGGCGTAATGACCGCGCTCTTTGGCGCCGGCGCCGCTCTGGTCGCGATCCTCGCCGTGACCGGCGCAGCGGGGCTGGGCTTCGAATCCGAAGCGGATATGCGCAGCCGCTCCTCTGAAGATGACGCAAAGATTCGTCCGGGCGCCGAGGATGACGACGACGCTGGCGGCGAGCCTGGCGTCGCGTTGATCTCGCTCGGCGCGCTGATCCATCTTGGACTGGCGCTGAAAGCCTGGATGCAGCGCGCCGCCGCGAGACTCAGACGTCGCGCCGCGACGACGGACCGGCCGCCGCCGCCGCGCTATCCGCGCGTCGAGCCGACCTTTGAGGATCTGGATGTTTTTCCCGCCTTTGCGTCGCCACAGCCTCGCGATCTCGACGAGCCCGATGAGCCCTATGAACCCGTGGTCGCTCCGCCTGCGCCCCGCAGGACGCGTGCGCCTGCCCGCGCCGTGCAGCCCCGCTTCAATACGCGCTATGAGACGCCGCCCCTGACCCTTCTCGCCGAGCCGAAGAAGCAGGCGAGCGGCGTCAAGCTCCCGCAGGAGGCGTTAGAACATAACGCGCGTCTGCTTGAGGGCGTGCTCGAGGATTTTTCCGTCAAGGGCGACATCATCAACGTCCGCCCCGGGCCAGTGGTCACGCTCTATGAACTGGAGCCGGCCCCCGGCATCAAGAGTTCGCGGGTCATCGGCCTCGCCGACGACATCGCCCGCTCGATGTCCGCCATCTCCGCCCGCGTCGCCGTCGTGTCAGGGCGCAACGCCATCGGCATCGAACTGCCGAATCAGCGTCGCGAGATGGTCTATTTGCGCGAACTCATCGCCTGCGAGGATTTCGTCCGCTCCAACCACAAGCTCGCCATCGCGCTTGGCAAGACGATCGGCGGCGAGCCGGTGATCGTCGACCTGGCCCGCATGCCGCATCTCTTGGTCGCGGGCACCACCGGCTCCGGCAAGTCGGTCGCGATCAACACCATGATCCTGTCGCTGCTCTATCGGCTGAAGCCCGAAGAATGCCGGCTCATCATGGTCGATCCGAAGATGCTGGAGCTCTCCGTCTACGACAACATCCCGCATCTGCTGACGCCCGTCGTCACCGACCCGAAAAAGGCGGTCGTGGCGCTCAAATGGGCGGTGCGCGAGATGGAGGATCGCTACAAGAAAATGTCGAAGCTCGGTGTGCGCAACATCGACGGCTACAACGCCCGCGTCGCCGACGCGCAAGCCAAGGGCGAGACGATCACCCGCACCGTGCAGACCGGTTTCGACCGCGAGACTGGCGAGGCGGTCTTCGAGCATGAGGAGATGACGCTCTCGACGCTGCCCTATATCGTCGTGATCGTCGACGAGATGGCGGATCTCATGCTCGTCGCCGGCAAGGACATCGAGGGCGCGATCCAGAGACTGGCGCAGATGGCGCGCGCCGCCGGCATCCATCTGATCATGGCGACGCAGCGCCCCTCCGTCGACGTCATCACTGGCACGATCAAAGCGAATTTCCCGACGCGCATCTCCTTCCAGGTGACCTCGAAGATCGACAGCCGCACGATTCTGGGCGAACAGGGCGCCGAGCAGCTGCTCGGCCAGGGCGACATGCTCTACATGGCGGGCGGCGGCCGCATTTCGCGCGTGCATGGGCCTTTCGTGTCCGACCACGAAGTCGAGGACATCGTCGCCCATGTGAAGACGCAAGGCGCGCCGCAATATCTCGACGCCATCACCGCCGAGGACGATGTTGGCGAAGATGGCGAAGCGCCCCTGCCCGGCTCGATGGACGCGGAGGAAGGCGGCGACCTTTACGACCGCGCCGTCAACATCGTGCTGCGCGACAAGAAATGCTCGACGAGCTACATCCAGCGCCGTCTCTCGGTCGGCTACAACAAGGCCGCTTCGCTCGTCGAACGCATGGAGCAGGAAGGCGTCGTCTCCGCGCCTAACCACGCCGGAAAGCGCGAAATTCTCGTTGGCGGCGGCATCGACCGGGGCGCCTTCGATATCGAGGCGGCGGAGTAAGGCTTCGCCCCCAATTCCGCCAACTTATGCTAGGAAGACGGCGACAGCTTCCTCTGAATCGGAACCCGCCGTGACATACGTTCACTTTGCCGCCCTGCTCGCCGCGCTTTCACTCGCCGTCCCGGCCGCCGC
>JALHNR010000453.1 GCA_022843525.1 Methylocystis sp.
TGAAGCCGCCGATTCCAGCGCCGTGGCCGGCGCGCGGGTCGATGATCAAATAGGGGCGCTTCCAGTTCAAGCTTTCGACGCCCTGGGGTGGAACGATTCTCAAGAGAAGATAATTCACCGGCCGCGACAGGTCGCGGCCGTCTACGACCACCTCGTTGTCATAGATGAGAGCAGGGGGCATGCCGGCGGCTTCGTGAGCGATGTCGTTGTTCCCTCTCTCGCGAAGCGTGTCTAGCGTCAGCACGGTCCGTCGCCCGGCGTCGACAGCGTAATCATATGCGGCTCTATAAAGATCGCCCGCCTCTTGGCGCTTACTCAATTCGGTCTGTATCGCCTTGGCCTCTTCCCAAAGCTGCTCCAGGCGCCCGCCGTGGTCGCTCGCCATCTTCTCCATTCGCCGAGCGTAGCCGGTCATGACGCGCTGCAGCGCTGTTGCGGCGACTTTCTGATCCTCGATTGAGCGTTTTGGAGCGTTCTGAAGACTGAAAAGCGGCGTCATCGCCCGAGTTCTCCTGTAAGCGGACGAAGGCGAGCGCAACTGTCGGGAGGCGGTTCGGCGTGGCTCCTTAGAGAGCCGTTCCGAGATTCGGGCGCTCGACGACAGGTGCAAGTCGCGTGCTTGATCCTAGCCCTGATGACAAGCGACTGCGCCCCTTCTCGGGAGGACAATCTTCCGACGGGAAGGCGTCAGATCCCGTGTCAGAAGTCATTGTTGCGGGGTCAAGTGACAAAGCGGTGACTCCCTCGCTCTCCGCGCAGAGCGCGGCGTCATTCAGAGCGCGGTTTCATCAAGTTGTCATCTGACGGCCTCAAGCGACCGGACAATAGACGCGCGAAGCGACTCCTTTACGCGTCGTCACGTCATTGCCGCGGATCTACGAACGGCGCCCGGCGCGAATTTGCTTTTCGAAGAAACGATGATGTCCTCAGATGCGCGTCAAAACGGCGGCTCCGCTCCCTTCTTAATTTGCGGGCTTGGCGATGTCGGCCGGCAATGCATCCGTCTTCTACGTCAATTCGATGTGAAGGTCATCGGCGTGGACAGCGCCGCTTCGCTCTCCCAGGAGGACCCCGGCTCGGTTGATCTCCTGGAAAGACTGGTCGTCGGCGACTGCTGTCGAGCCGAAATACTGGAGCAGGCGGGCATCGTTCATTGCCGCGCGGCGCTCATGGTTACGGGAGATGAGCGAGCCAACATCATGGCTGCATTTGCGGCCCGATCGCTCAATCCCAACGTGCGCCTGATCATCCGGTCGGCGCAGGGCGCGCTTGGCTCCCTTCTTCAACAAAATATTGGGAATCTATTCGCGTTCGAACCGACGCAGTTTCTGGCAAACGCTTTCGCCCTCGCTTCTCCTCAGGGGCTTTTTGAGGTGGCGGGGGAAAAGATGCGGCTGACGCGGATACAAATTAGAAGAGACGATAGATGGAAGGGCCGATTTCTTTACGAGCTGAGCACTTCGTCCCGGCGGATTCTCAGTCATGCCGGCCAGGCGGAAGAAACGGCGCCGATATTTGCTTCCTGGATCCCGGATGATGTGCTCCGCGAAGGCGACACATTGGTCTATGTAGAGGACATATCGGCAGTCTCCCAAGCCCCATGGCGTAGTCGCAGCAAGACCGCCCAGCAGCCTGTGTCCACGCGGTTTGCGGACCTCTTAGCCAACCTAAGGCGGCTTCCGTTCGGCGCAGGCGTTCCTCGAGCGGCGCTGGCGTCGTCAGTAATTGTCGCGTTGCTCATCCTTGCCGGCACATTACTCTATCGCATCGAGAACCCGGGCATTGGTTGGTTTGACGCATTCAATGTTTCGGTCGTTTTGGCGTTTGGCGGCTTTGACAACGTGTTTGGCGCCCTACGTCTGCCTTTTCCCATTTCTTCGCGGCTTTATCTCTTCTCAGTGCTCGCAACAATATCGAGCGCCGTATTTCTAGGCATTCTAATCGCTACTTTGACGGAGCGGACCTTAAGTGCGCGACTTCAAATTGCGCGCCGGCGGCCCCGCGTTCCTGAGGCAGGGCATACCGTCATCGTCGGCATGAGCGCCACCGGACAACGTGTTGCCGCCATCCTTCAGGACTGGATGCACCCTGTGGTGGGGCTTTCCGAGCGGCCAATCGGGGAGGAGGTGCTGCCGGACGTCCCGATGCTTGTTGGCTCGTTCCGCGACACCATGCAGCAGGCGAACGTTGCAACAGCCGAGAGCGTCATCGTCGTTACTGACGACGAACTCGCGAATCTGGAGGCCAGTCTTATCGTCAGGTCCCTCAATCCGAACTGCGTCCTGATCTTTCGGGCCTTCGACCACCGGCTTGCACAAGACGTCGCTTCTCTGATCCCCGCTTCCGTGGGGATCGGAGATTACGCGATCGCCGCAGAAGCAATCACCGCCGCCGCCTTCGGAGAAAACATTCACTGCGCCTTTCATCTCGAAGGGCGCTCAGTCCTCGTCACGGAATATGCCATCGCAGCCGGCGACACGCTGATAGATCGTCTTCTGGCGGAAGTCGCCTACGGCTATGAGATCGTACCGATCCTTCATCGGAGGGGAGAGCAAGTCCGTCTTATTCCGAGCGACGACATCCGTTTGGAGGCAAATGATCGCCTGGTGGCTCTCGCGACGATGAGCGGCTTGAAGCGCGTCGAAAATGGCGATCGAATCGCCGCCACGTATTATCTGCAAGTCGACCGTTCGCACGTCTTTGACGCTATCTTCGACGCCGCCAATACGATCGCACGAATATCTGGCTGCGATTTCCGCTTGGCGCGAGACGTCATGAGCCGCCTTCCTTCAAAATTAGCTGTCCCACTCTACCGGCAACAGGGTCTGCGACTGGCGCGAGAATTGAAGACTCTCGGCGTCCTGTGTCGATTACAGGCGAATTAGAATCGTAATTGTCTCAATCACTTCACCGAAAGTCTTGGTTCAGCGACGCATCTTAGAATCCACATTTTGCTTAACTGTCACATTGCCTTTGCGAATTTGTCGGGAGGCGCGAATATCGATGATCGGTCAGCCGCTGCATTGACGGAGGCGGGCGGCGGAGGAAGATTATGCTCCAAGGCAAGACAGCGGTTGTGACCGGCTCCACGAGCGGCATCGGACTGGCGATTGTGCGCGCCTATGCCGAAAAAGGCGCGAACGTCGTGATCAAC
>JALHNR010000454.1 GCA_022843525.1 Methylocystis sp.
CGTGGACGCGGGCGAATATCTTTCCAGCCGGCGCATCGATCCACTGCGGAGCGAAACCAAAAAAAAAATCTGCGGAATCGGACATTCGCTAAATCATCTCCCTTAGACCTGCGCATCTGCGCGAACGTTATACAGTATCAGCGCCGACGCTCCCGAAATATATATCGCTGATCGTCAAGCGACTATGTCACGAAGATCGTGCGTCTTGTCTGCTTGAAAAGGAAGCTGAAGCGCTTCAATGTTGAGAAAGGTCAAAAAAAAGATTTGCAAAGGCAACACGAGCAACACGGGAGAGAGACATGGCAAGCCAGATCGTCAACGAGGTCGTGACCGCGAACAATGCTTACGCCGCCAATTTCGGAAGCAAGAGCGAACTTGCGCTGCCGCCGGCGCGCGGTTTCGCGATCCTGACCTGCATGGACGCGCGTCTCGATCCCGCGAAATACGCCGGCCTGTCGGAAGGCGACGCGCATGTGATCCGCAACGCCGGCGGCCGCGCATCAGACGACGCGATTCGCTCGCTCGTCATTTCCCATAAGCTGCTCGGCACCAAGGAGTGGTTTGTCATTCACCACACCAACTGCGGCATGGAGCTCTTCTGCGACGAGATCATGAGCGACTTGCTGGATGACAATCTCGCGACGGCGAGTTTCGACGGCGAGAACTGGTCGAACCCGCAACATGGCGGCGGCTGCGCGGCCGGCCACTTCATCAAGTGGCACACGATCGAGAATCAGGAGGAAAGCGTCGCGCAGGACGTCGCGCGCATCCGTTCGCATCCGCTGGTGCCGAAAAACATCCCGATCTACGGCTACATCTATGATGTGAAGACCGGCAAGATCAACGAGGTCTCGGAAGCGACCAAGGTCGGCAAGGCGGCGTAACCCGCTTCAGGCTGAGTCCCGACGCTTCGCTCGGCGAAGCGATCGCGACGACGTGATATCTGGATCCCCGATCGCGCTACGCGCGTCGGGGATGACAGGTCGCGCAGGTCATCCTGCAGGGTTGCTATTCCACCGCGCCGCCGCGCGCGCGCCAGCCGCCGGTGCCCGGCGCATAGTGGCGAAGATCCTTTCGCCCGGCGCCCTCCGCTTGGGCCAGCGCCTTGGCCGAACGCCCGCCCGCCTGGCAAATGAGGACAACGTCGCCCTTCGGCAGCTTTGTCGGATCGAAGCTCGAGAGCGGCATGTTCTTGGCCCCCGGGACGTGCCCGGCGCCATATTCATGCGGCTCGCGCACATCGACGATGGCGCAGGATTTGTCCACGACGACGCGGCAGAAATCATCATGCTCGATCGTCGGCGCCGCGCCGCCGCCCGTGAGTTTCGACAAGAGAGATCCCAGAGCCATTGTTCGTTCCTTTCTTTTCAGGCCTGCTTTTCGGCGTCGAACTGGGCGAAGGCGGCGAGCGCGTGGCTCGCATACATCACCGACGGTCCGGCGCCCATGTAGATGCTCATAGCGAGCGTCTCCATCACCTCCTCGCGCGCCGCGCCGCGCTGTGACGCGGCCTTGGCGTGGAAAGCGATGCAATCGTCGCAGCGCACCGCGACGCTGACCGCAAGCGCGATCAGTTCCTTTGTCTTGGGGTCGAGCGCGCCTTGCGCGCCCGCCGATATCGCCATCGCCGAAAAGGCCTTCATCACCTCAGGCGAGCCGACGCGCAATTCTCTTATGTCGGCGGAGAGCTTTTTGGCGAGCGCCGCCCAGTCTTCGATCATGACGCACTCCTTGGGACTTCGTCGTCGCGCAGGACGACATAGATCGCGGGGATGACAAGCAAGGTCAGCGCCGTCGATGAGGCGAGGCCAAAGACCAGCGAAATGGCGAGGCCCTGAAAGATCGGATCGGTAAGGATAAAGGCCGCGCCGATGATCGCCGCGGCGGCGGTGAGAAAGATCGGCTTGAAGCGGACGGCGCCCGCTTCGATCAGCGCCGCGCGCAAGCTCATGCCGCCGGCGCGCAAATGCCGGATGAAGTCGACGAGCAGGATCGAATTGCGCACGACGATTCCGGCGAGCGCGATGAAGCCGATCATCGAAGTTGCGGTGAAGGCGGCGTTGAACAAGATATGGCCGATGACGATTCCGACGAGCGTCAGCGGCACCGGCGCCAGGATGACCAGCGGCAGCTTGAACGAGCCGAACTGCGCGACGACAAGAAGATAGATGCCGAGCAGCGCCACCATGAAGGCCGCGCCCATGTCGCGGAAGGTGACGTAGGTCACCTCCCACTCGCCGTCCCAGAGCAGCGTGGGCTTGGAGTCATCGAGCGGCTGGCCGTGATATTTGATCGTCGGCGGACCTGAGGCGCCCCAATCGATCTTGTCGATCGCGTCTTCGACCGCGAGCATCCCATAAATAGGCGCTTCAAAACGTCCGGCGACCTCGGCGCTGACCATTTCGGCGAAGCGGCCGTTGTGGCGGAAAATCGGATAGGAGCCGAGTTCGCGCGTCGCCTTGACGACATCGCCGAGTTCGACATTGGCGCCCTGACGCGCCGTGCCGCCGGCAGGGAGCGGCGTCGACAGGATGCGCTCGCTCGGCGTCATGGCCCCGCGAGGCAACGCTACGGAAATATCGATGGGTTTCGCGCCGCCGCCCTTTTGCGAAAAGCCGATTTTCACGCCCCCGACCAGAGCGCCGATCGTGTCGTAGACGGCGCGCTCTTCGACGCCGTGATATTCGAGCGCCTCCTGATCGATCTCGAAGCGCAGGCGCTCGGCGCGCTGGCCGAAACTGTCGTCCGTATCGACGACGAAATCGACCGCGTCAAACGCCTTGCGCACTTTCGCCGCAAGATCGCGCCGTGACTGCGCGTCCGGACCATAGACTTCGGCGAGCAGCGTCGACAGCACGGGAGGGCCCGGCGGCACTTCGACAACCTTGATTGCGGTATGCTCCGGCGCGGGCAGGCCTTCGAGCCGCTTGCGAATGTCGAGCGCGATCGCATGGCTCGCGCGGCTGCGCTCGGATTTCGGCTGCAGATTGATCGCCAGATCGCCCATCTCCGGCGCCTTGCGCATATAATAATGCCGCACCAGACCGTTGAAGTTGAACGGGGCGGCCGCGCCCGCATAGGACTGAACGGAGGTCAGCTCCGGAATGTCTTTCAGGCGCTCGGCCGCCGC
>JALHNR010000455.1 GCA_022843525.1 Methylocystis sp.
GCCGACGAACTGCGAAAGACTGCTTAAACCCAGTTTTTCACTTTGAACGATCATCCCCCTTGGCGAGACATCGACCTGCGACGCGACAAAATCGCGCAGCGCCGAGGGCATGGATAAATCGACTTCGAGGCGGATGACGCAGCCCCGCCGGCGTTCTTTGAGCGCCGCTTCGAACTCGCGGACGAGATCCTCCGCTTCCTCCGCGAATTCGATATCGAGATCGCGCACGACTCGGAACAGGCCCAAGGCGCCGGTCTCACACCCCGGAAACAGCCGGTCGAGAAATTGCGCAATGACGTCTTCCATACGCGCAAAACGCAGACCGCTATTTGGACCGTCGTCGAGGCGCAACAACCGTGTCAGCTTTCCCGGGATCCGAACGAGACCCGTGAGGTCGCGCCCGTCGTTCTGCCGAACCAATTGCGCCGCTATGGACAATTCCAGATTCGGAATGAAAGGAAATGGGTGGGACGGGTCGATCGCAATCGGCGTCACCGCAGGAAAAATATGGCGGTTGAAATAAGCGTCGAGCTGGTCAAGATCTGCGCTTGTCCAATGGGCGCGCTCCAGCAGCCTGACGCCCACGCCTTCGAGTTGCTCGCGCAACAGTCGCCAGGTCGCTTCCTGGTCGCGGTTCATTTTTTCGGTCGACTCGAAAATGCGGGCGAGCAGCTCGGACGGCGTCAAGCCATCCATTCCCGGCGTCTGGCCGCGCTCAACTTGCTCGATGACGCCCGACACTCGGACCATGAAAAATTCGTCGAGATTGCTCGCCGAGATCGCCAAAAACCTCAGCCGCTCGAGCAGAGGATAAGATTCGTTGGACGCCTCCTCGAGAACGCGTCGATTGAAGGCAAGCCAGGACAATTCGCGATTGACAAAACGCCCTGGATCATTCGATGCCGTCGGCGTCGTCGCATCAGAGACGGCGGGCACCGGCCGACGGCGCGTCTCCCTTGGCCGTCTGAGGGCGGTTGTCGAAGACACTCTATAGACCCTCAGACCCTCGGCAATCTGAACCTCGACTGAGGCAGTTTGGCATAGAGTAGCATGTCTGCGTGACAGCGCTGCAACAGGGTTCGAAAACGCATTCTCGCCAAGCTTCTTTCGGGTGGCGTCATGCTGACGTTCAAGAAAGCTGTAGGCATGTCGCGCTGCAATGAGAGCGTGCAATGAGCACGATCGTCGAGCTCCGGGTGGACAGTGAGAGATGGGCTTTCCCGGAAAATTGGGGACCGTAAAATTAACTGGGTTCATGCGGCTTTTAGCAATGGCGGGGTAGGCTCGAACATCCAGGCGAAGCGATGCCGATGCGTCGGCTCTGGTGGTTGCCAAGCCAAACGTTTGCTCAAGTCGCCGTTGAGGACCGCCACGCGAACTTGCAGCATGCGATGCGCCCCTTTGAGTGACCATTGCATCTGCTGCATTTTGACCATGCGTCGGGCGACAAGCGTATCGACGGCGGACTCAGCGAGCGACGAAGCGATCCGGCGCCCTGATCGATATCGAGCTCCGTAATCGACAATCGCCGCCTTGTTCTGACGGATGTAGGTCAGGAGAGCTTGCCCCAATTGCCATATGCGCCCGGCGCTCAGGTCGCCTTGTTCGCGCAACATAGCCATGTCGGCGATCAATTCTTCGAGTTGCTGCATCGCTCGATCGACCTGTCCGTGCCACAGTTTCCATTTGAGCGCGCGAATTTCCTCGTCGAGGATAACGGTTTCATTGGTCCATTCGTCGCGACAGCGCACGATATGATCGGCGATTTGCTGCATGGGCTGAATTTTCATCGCGATGTGGAACCAATCGATGATGTGCGCCGTCGGCTTCGGCAGAGCCTTTGGCAGACGTTTCATGATCTCGGCCCCGTCGGAGATTACGGTCACCTCGCCTCGTCCAACGTAACCTTCGTGTTGGAGCGCTTGAAGCGCTCGTGATCGTATTTCGCGCTTCGACGTGTCGGCTGTCGCGAAGTAGTGTCCGGGCGGCGAGCCGCGCCGGCCACGGCCGCAACGCGCGACAGCGATCTCAAATGTCCGCGCCTTTTCTGACCGACTGCAGCGCACATGGGCGGTGTCGATGCTCACGACAAATTCGCGCTCCGGATCGTTGGGCAGATCGAGCTCGACCTGCTTGTGTTCGGATGATGACGGCGGTTCGAACCATGCGCGCTGGCGCGCTTTCTCATCGAGCCGCTCGCCCAGTTTCATCGTTCGGTGACGCAAGGTCATGAACGATTCCGTTGATAGGATCGCGAGAAACTCCGCCAGCACATCCGCTGCCTTTCGGTACGGCATGAGGCTGCCCATGCGAGCCGACAATTCCATCAACTCCGGCGTCGCCTGATCGGGGCAGATGTCGCGCAAAACGGCAGAAGCGTCACCAAAATAGGGAACGCAGCGCCGACAATTCATAATCCGCGGGTTGCTGACTTCGACACGTCCATAGACCGTCCGGATCTTGCGCTTGCCGTAATCCTTGATGCGTCGGAACGTCTGACAATCGGTGCAATACCGGCTCGTCAGGACGTAGGCCTCACATTGCTGCTTGACCACAAGCTGCTGCAATAACACCATAATCGACTTGCCATCCGAAATCGAGAGACCGAGTTCGCCCTCCGACAACCGGTTGAATGGCTTTTCGATCACCATCTCGGCGGCGCCGCATCCGCTGAATTCGTCCAAGCCTTCAATCGTGATCTTCCAACGCATTGCCGTCCTCCGCAGGATCGGCCATTTCTTGCGTCAGAAATCGTTAACGTCCGCCGTAACCCAGTTAATTTTACGGTCCCCTTCACGCGGACCCAGACGGCGTCCATCAAAATGACATGAGAAAGACGATCACATAAGAGTTCGCAGCTAGACAGCGATAGTCTCACATGAAGAGGCCGTTCGCACCAAGATGCAGGGCCATCTACTTACCACCCCTCAAATTTCTGACGACAACGTTCCTTCGGGGTCCCAGACCAGCCAGAGATTTGGGATTGGTTGAGCCATGGCGAGACATCGCCTTATGAATCGCAATCCGGATTTGAAGAGTGAGGTCAGCGAACGCAACGCCTGTTTCAGAGTCCCTTTTTTACGCCGTCGGCGACGGCCTGACGCTCG
>JALHNR010000456.1 GCA_022843525.1 Methylocystis sp.
CCCAGCCGCCGCCACCACCCCCGTGGCCGCCGCCACCACCCCAGCCGCCGCCACCGCCGCCATGACCGCCGCCTCCGCCGCCATGTCCGCCGCCGCCATGTTCAGCGAGCGCGGCCGATGGCAGCGCCAGCGCGCCGAGCAATGCGAAGACTAAGGATACTTTGCGCAGCATAGCTTTCCTCCGTTTTAGAGCCGAAGGAGCGCGGCTTGAGCGGCGTCTCCTTCAGTTGCCTCGGGACGTCACTCAGTGCGAGCGGCAATAATGAGCGTCGCTGCTATTTCCTTGCGAGTCAAATCGATTATGGCGAGCGGTTCATCGACTGTGGCTGATCGAAAAAATCTTACTGACAGCCTGTCTTCGAGCTTTTTATGCTTGCCAAAATCTGGCGAGATTGTTTGCGGCGGCGCGAAAGCGGCGCAGGGTCAGCACGCGTTGCGCGATTTTCGAAAAATGCTGGTGGAGGAGGCAGGTTCGTCGAACCGGTCTCTACAGGAGAATTCCCTGCTAACAGGGAAATTGCGCTGCAAGCTGCGAAAAGCACCTGGTCCAGGTCTGGAGGGTTCGGCAAGCTGGACTAGTTGAGTGTTCAGTCCTGGCGAGAAGAAGAAACTTCGACTGCAAACCTCAAGGTTTTCCCTCGTGAGTTGTAGGAGGTACAAATGTCGCCTTTCGCAAAAACCGCTGCGGCCAGTGCGATTTGCGCAGCAATGGCGATCGCGGCGCTTCCGGCCAGCGCCGGTGTGATGACGGTCGTCGACAAGGCTAGCCTGGGCGTGACCTCGGCCACGGACCAGGTCGGTTGGCGACCTTATTGCCATCGCCATTATCGTGGTTGGCGCTCTGGCTATTCTGCGCCTGCGTTTTACGGTTATTCCGCGCCTGTTGTGAGTGCGGGAGCCGTGGCCGCTGACGGAAACTACTGCGCAACCTCCGTCAAGACATGCCTGCTCTATGAGCCGGGATGGCTTGGAACTGGCTGTTCCTGCAGGGTTCCCGGCGGCTTGGCGCGCGGGACGGTTATTCCGTAGCATTTCGCAACGTCGAACGATACGAGAAGTTCGACGAGACTGCGGTCGAGACAAGGACTCGGCCGCAGTTTCATTGACATCGTTTCCGCCGCCTTGAGGGTATGACCCGCTCTGAAATTTTTGGCTTGGGGGCATAAATTTTCGAGCGGCAAAAGGTTTTGGTGGGCGAATTGACGAGCAAAGTTTTGAACTATTTGCGAAAAAGTCAGTATGACATTGATTTATTTGGTGGGCCGGGCAGGACTCGAACCTGCAACTAGACCGTTATGAGCGGCCGGCTCTAACCATTGAGCTACCGGCCCCGAGAGGGGAGGCTTTTCCTATACCGCAACCCGAAGCCGCGCAAAATCGCCCGATCGGGTCAGCGCTTGTCATAGCCGGCGCCGCGACTGTAAGGCTTTTCGCATGAACGAGCGCGACGCGCGCGCGGCGATCGTCGACGCCGCGCAGGAGATGGAGCGGCTGGGGCTCAATCACGGCTCGGCCGGCAATCTGTCGTTGCGGGTCGGCGACGCCGCGCTGGTCACGCCGAGCGGCGTTCCAGGCCGCGAACTCTCGCCCGAATCGATCGCGCGCATGCCGTTGGCGGGCGAGGGGGCTTTTGACGGGCCGCTGCCGCCGTCGAGCGAATGGCGATTCCATCTCGACATCTATCGCGTCCGGCCGGATGTGAACGCCGTCGCGCATATGCATTCGCCCTATGCGACGACGATCGCGACCTTGCGGCGCGACATTCCGGCCGTGCATTACATGATCGCGGCCTTCGGCGGACCGACCGTGCGCTGCGTTGGTTACGCGCCTTACGGCACGGCTGAGCTGTCGCGGCTCGTCGTCGCGGGCCTCGCCGATCGCGACGGCGTGCTACTCGCCAATCACGGGGCGATCGTCACCGGCGCGAATATGCGCAGAGCCCTGTGGCGCGCCGCGGAGCTCGAAGCGCTCGCGCAAGTCTTCTATCTCGGCGCGCTCGCCGGCGAACCCGTGGTGCTTTCCGACGATGAGATCATGCGCACGGTGGAGCGCTTCAAGAACTACGGCACGCGCGAGACGGCGTGAGTTCGTCGCTGCGAACGCTTACCCCGCCAAATCGGGGAACAACCCCTTCAACCCGTTTTCCGTCGCGGCGCAGACGCCGCGTTCGGTAATGAGGCCTGTGACGAAGCGCGACGGCGTCACGTCGAAGCCGAAATTGCGCGCTCGCGAACCATCGGGCGTGAGCTGAATTTCGATCGGCGCGCCGTCGGCGCCGCGGCCGCTGATATGGGTGACTTCGCGGGCGCTGCGCTCTTCGATCGGAATGTCGCGAACGCCGTCGGCGATGCGCCAATCGACGGTTGAGGACGGCAGCGCGACATAGAACGGCACGTCATTGTCATGCGCCGCCAGCGCCTTGAGATAGGTGCCGATCTTGTTGCACACGTCGCCGGCGCGGGTCGTGCGGTCGCTGCCGACGATGACGAGATCGACAAGCCCATGCTGCATGAGATGGCCGCCGGCATTGTCGGCGATGACCGTGTGCGGGATTTCTTCGCCCAGGAGTTCGAAGGCCGTGAGGCTTGCGCCCTGGTTGCGCGGGCGGGTCTCGTCGACCCAGACATGAACGGCCGCGCCCTGTCGAGCGGCGGCGTAGATCGGCGCCAGCGCCGTGCCCCAATCCACCGCGCAGAGCCAGCCGGCGTTGCAATGGGTGAGAATGTTGACGGGGCGATCGCCGCGGCGCGCCCTGTCAATGAGCTGGGCGCCGGCGCGGCCGATGGCTTGGCAGGCCGCAACATCTTCTTCCGCGATCTTCGCCGCCTCGGCATAAGCGAGATCGACGCGGTCGGAGACCGGCGCGGCGCGGAGAAGCGCGCGCAGGCGATCAAGCGCCCAGCGCAGATTGACGGCCGTCGGGCGCGTGGCGAGCAGCGTGGCATGGGCAGTCTCAACGGCGGCGTGCCAGTGCCCTTCTGCTTGTGCAGCTTCTTGCCCGAGCGCGCGATGTCGGCGCGGTTCTTCACCGCATGGGTGCCGGCGCGCCGCTTGGCGAGCTGCCAGCGGATCATGCGGAAGATGA
>JALHNR010000457.1 GCA_022843525.1 Methylocystis sp.
GAAGCGGAAGGTCGGGTCTTCCGAGAGCGAAATGCCGCCTTCCATCTTGAAGATCGGCGCGTCGCCCTGAAAGACTTCGACAGAGTCGATGAAATGCGCCGGCAGATAGGCGCGCGAGACCGGGTCCATCTGCATGCCGGAGGCATTGGGATGGCGGACCATGATCTGGGCTTCGCGTTTTGCCGGATCGGCGCTCTTGAACTCGCGATATTTCATCTTGCCGATATTGGCGACCGCCTCGTCCTGGTCCTTGACGGCGGGCGCCGAACAGCCGCCCGAGGCTTTGACGAATTTCGCGTCGGCGCGCAGCCTGCCGTCGCCTGTCTCGGCCACCGCGTGGACATTGGAGTAGGAATTCACCCGCACGCGGGTTTCGATGAAGCCGACGCCTGACTTGTCGCCGAGCGTGAAGGCCGCGGCCATCGGCATCGGGTTCTGGTCGATGACCAGCGTCGCGACCTTGATCTGCGTCGGATCGGCGAAGCGCATGGTCATCGGCACGATCGCCGCGTCTTCGGCCCGCGCCGGCGCGTCGAGCGCTACGACGCCGTCAGCCGCCGAGATCGGCCGGCTGTGAAAGATGTCGACGATGAGTTCCGGCCAGGGATCGGGCGCGGTTTGGGCGAGGGCCGCGCTCGAAAGGAGAGCGAAGAGGGCGCCGGCGGCGGAACGGGCTGCTGTGTTCATATCCGGCATCCTCCTAACAACTTCGTCATTGCGAGCGTAGCGAAGCAATCCATTGAAAGGCGCCCCGGCTCTGGATTGCTTCGTCGGTTTCTTGCGAAGTCGGGTATACCCGACTTCGAATAAGGCTCCTCGCAATGACGGCAAGAGCGCTGATCTCCTGGCAAGAATAAGCGCCAACTCTGGTCGCCGTCACGTGACAAAGTCATCCTCACGGCCCTTCCCACTCCAGCTCGGCGAATCCCGCCGTGGCGTTGCGGGCGTTGTAATCGTCGAACAGCCGCCATTTCTCCCGCTCTTCCGCGCCGGCTTCCTTGGCGGCGGCGGCGACTCCCTCGCCCTTCTTGATCGCGGCGCGCAGGTCGGCGGTCAGTCGCATTAAGTAAGCGCGCTGGTCGTCGAGCGCCTTCGGCCAGGGCGCGGGGAGGGGGCCGTGCCCGGCGACGACCTGCGTCGCCTTGATCGCCGCGAGCCCGTCGGCGACGTCGAGAAAGCCGAGGAGGCTGCCGTCGACGACCGGCACATGTCGGAGAAAGAGCAGATCGCCGGAAAAGAGCACGCCGCTCTTTGAATCGAGAATGGTCAGATCGCATTCGCTGTGCGCCGTGCGCCACGCCTGCAGCACGATCTCGCGATGGCCGAGATCGAGCGTCAGCGTCTGGTCGACGGTCTTCGTAGGGGGCACAATCGTCACGCCGTCGAGCGCGTCGCCCATCTGCGCGCGAAAGGCCGAAAGATAGTGCGGGCCGCGGGCGGCGAGCGCGCGCGGCAGATTCTTGTGCCCGACGAAGGTCGCGCCGGTCTCGACGAAGGCGCCATTGCCGAATGTGTGGTCGGGATGGGCGTGGGTGTTGATGACGTAGCGAATGGGCTTTTGCGTCTTTTCGCGCAGCGCTGAGAGGAAGGCGCGGCCTTCGATCAGGCTGCCGCCGGTGTCGATCACCGCTACCGCTTCGTCCCCGACGATGGCGCCGAGATTGGCGATATCGCCCGCATTTTCCCGGGTCATGAGGGAAGTTTCGCCCTGATGGGCGTAAACCCCGGGGGCGATTTCACTTAGGGAGAAGGCGCGGGCGGGGTTCGCGGCGATAAGCGGCGCCAGCGCCGCGACAAGCGCCAGCATGCGACGCAACATGTTGTTAGCCTTGACTGTTTCATGGGCAGGCCGATGCGCTGCATCGCACGGCAGCGCCATTGTTTTTTGCGATTGCGATTCAAGAGCTAGCGACATATTATCCCGCCGTTTCCGAGTTAAAAGATGTCTTCCGGACGGGAACCGGGAGCTTCTCGCCGCTGGCGGACGTTTTGTCCCGCCGGCATGAGACATAAACGGAAATCGCCTTCCCAATGTCGAGGCGCCTAGGAGGCACGACGTCGGCGGCGGCGCATAAAAATGCGCGCCGGGCGTCGTCAGGAGGAAAAGCTCATGCATAAACTGTTGTTGTCGACTTCGGTGGCCGTACTCGCGCTCGCCGGCGCGGCGAAGGCCGACGATTTGCTGACCCTGCAGAAGGATCCGAAGCAGTGGGTGATGCCGACGGGCGATTACGCCAACCTGCGCCATTCCGCTCTTAAGCAGATCACGACCGAGAACGTCGGCAAGCTCGCGCCGGCATGGCAGTTCTCTACCGGCGTTCTGCGCGGCCATGAAGGCGCGCCGCTGGTCATCGGCGACGTCATGTATCTGCATACGCCGTTCCCCAACAACGTCTATGCGCTCGACCTGAAGGATCCGGACCACAAGATCCTCTGGAAGTATGAGCCCAAGCAAGATCCGTCGGTCGTGCCGGTGATGTGCTGCGACACGGTGAACCGCGGCCTCGCCTATGGCGACGGCAAGATTTTCCTGGCGCAGGCCGACACCACGCTCGTCGCGCTCGACGCCAAATCCGGCAAGCTCCTCTGGTCGGTCAAGAACGGCGATCCTTCCAAGGGCCAGACCTCGACGGCGGCTCCGCATGTCTTCAAGGACAAGGTGTTCGTGGGCATCGCCGGCGGCGAATTCGGCGTGCGCGGCCACATCACGGCCTATGACGTAAAGACCGGCCAGCAGGTGTGGCGCGGCTATTCGATGGGCCCCGACGCCGACACGCTGATCGAGCCGGGCAAGACCACCCATCTCGGCAAGCCGGTCGAGAAGGACTCGGGCATCACGACCTGGGAAGGCGAGCAGTGGAAGATCGGCGGCGGCACCACCTGGGGCTGGTACAGCTATGATCCGGACCTGAATCTCGTCTACTACGGCTCGGGCAACCCCTCGACCTGGAACCCCTCACAGCGTCCGGGCGACAACCGCTGGTCGATGACGATCTGGGCTCGCGACCTGGACACCGGCAAGGCGAAGTGGGTTTACCAGATGACGCCCCACGACGAGTGGGACTATGACGGCATTAACGA
>JALHNR010000458.1 GCA_022843525.1 Methylocystis sp.
ACGCGACCATCGTCGAGACGCCGAGCGCGCCATGCACCACGACAACATTGTCACGCTGAAACGGCACGGTTCGGATACGGGAGTCCTGGATGACTGCGCGCGGCGCCTGTTCGGCCAGCGCGGGAGCGGCGGCGAACATAGTCAACACCAGAAGAAGGGAGATCGCTCTCATGGCGCGGGCGCTCCCGTCGGTGGCGCAACGGTCGGCGCTTCGACCGGGGCCGCGCCGACGATTGGCGCGACAGTCTCCTGGTCCTTCCGATATTCGATAACCTGAAAGCCGAGCGGATTGTCCCACCGCCATTCGTTTTTCATCGGCTCCGCCGTGTAGCGAAAGCGCACATTCGCGGCCCAGTGCTCTTCCATCCGCTCGCGATCGCTCGTGCGAACGGAGGTAAAGCGGACGGCCGCTGTCGCTGGCGATTTGGGGTTCTCCATCCACCCTTGCGACAGGAAATTCACGCTATGAACGATGACGCGGATGCGGCCGTTGATCCCGTAGAGCTTGACCGGGTTATGAAGATTGTTCGGCGAGAAGGCTTCCTGCAGATCCTTGCTGGCTTGTCCGGCTGAGAGCAGCGACGCCAGCTCGAAATTGTCCCGTAGGGCGGGCGGATCATAGGTTTCGCGGGCGCGAATGTAGCGAACGATATTGGCTTGCGTGACCGCTTCGCGCTGCGAAATCGGCCCGCCTTCTTCCAAAGGTTTGGCGACCTCGACAAAACCCGTCGCCTTGTCGACGAGCAACGTCACGACTTCGGTTGATTTGAGTGGAACCAGCGACAGCAGGGTCAGCAGCCCGATCGCAAGACAAACGAGCGCCGCGACCGCGACGACGCGCCAGACATTTCTTGAAATCTCGAGACGCCGGTAAATATCCCGCTCCCAGCGCGCGCCGTCGTGAAAGTAGGACTCGTTCACGAGGGGCTGGTCGACCCCGTTTCCCGCCTCGATTTGCATCTGCCTCAGCCTTCACGATTTCGGGCGCGCGCTTGCGCGACGCGGGCTTCGATCAGCGCGCCCGCCACTTGCTCGGCGCGTGGATCGGCGGAAAAGTCGCGACTGCCCGCCCCGGGCGAAATCGTCGCCGCCCCTTGGGTTATGGTTGAATGTGGGGGCGTGAGCGCGGGCGGCTCCGACCGCGCGCCGCCGCCATTTCGCCAGCCTCGCGCGATACGCCAATACGCATAATCTCTCACGCCGCGCATAGCGGTCCCGGGCAAGGCGTTGTGCAACGCATGTCCGCCGGCGATCGACGCGGCGATCGACAGGGAGAGCGGCAAGATGAACGATCCCACAAGGCACAAAATCAGAAACGGCGCGATGACCGTCAGACCTGAACTCACGTCTGTGATCCCGCTGAGATTGTTGACCGTCGCCGTCATCAGCGTGAGCAGAAAGCCGAGAACGCCATAGACAATCGCGGGAATGATTGCGTATTGGGCGCAGGTCCGCAGCCAGCCGGAAAAGAGAGCCGACGAGAACTCGAATAGCGCCATTGCGATAAAGAGCGGCGCGAGCCCGAGCAGAATGAAGAGCGCAATCTTGCCGACCAAAACGTAGGTGATCGCGAGCGCCACGAAAATCACTGTGAGCAGAACCAGGACAATCGCCATTAGCGAAAGTCCGATTGCGGCTCCCCATCCGCCGGAAGCGGCGATCACCTTTGCCGCTTGCATCGCGGTCGAAAACAAATTCGAGAGCTGGGCCGCGACGGTCGTTTCCGGCGCGCCGCACGACGTGCCTCCCGTTCCCGTGCAAATGGCCGTCGCGATTCCGTTCGCCGTCTTCGTAAACACCTCGACGACGATCTGCGAAAAGTCGCTCCAGTAGAAGCCAACGGCGTAAATCAGGCCGATCCGAAAGATTCGCCACAGAAACGCGCCCGCTGTCAGCGGCGCGCGGCCGTAGACCATTTCATAGCCCCAATATGCGATGTAAGCCGTCAAAGCGACGGTGAAGACGGGAAGCAGCTCGGTCGCGATCGAATCGTAGATCACTTCAATGGCGCTAACCGCGATCGTGTCGACCCTCTGAAAGAGCTGCGTCACCATATCCATGGTGGCGTGGCCTCAGCGATTGACAGGGCGCATCGGCCCGCAATCGTCGGCATAGGCGGCGCCGAACGTCATCCTGCTATCGCGTGTGCAGGGCGCAATCAAATCCCTGTGCGCGCAGGACGAAAGTGCAACCGTCCCGACCGCCAGGGCGGCGACAAGCGCCGATCTTATCCACCATCGCCGCATTCGCCTGCCCTTTCTCACTGCCCGACCAGCGTCGCCTTTGACGCATCGAACGACATCATGTTCGAGAGTTTCGACTGCGCCGCCAGATCCTGCTGTTGCTGCGCATTGAGCGACGCGTTGGTGAGATTCACGGAGCCGATCAGCTCATTGATCGTCAGCCCCGTCTGCGTCTGTATCTGCGAGTTTTGATCGACCGAGGCCTTGATGTCGGCTGACGAGCCGATTTGGCCTTGCGCGCCCTGGAAGGCCGAGGAGCGCGCGGTGGAGGCCGCCTGTCCGCCCGCCACCGCCGCCGTAACCGCCGCGGATGTGTTGACCGCGCCGGAATAGGCTTGGTCGGTCGGCGCCCCGGCGGACGAGCCGCCGGTGAGCGTTTTGACAAGATTGAGCCCGTTGATGATATCCGACGCCAGCGCGCCATAGGAGCCGAGGCCGTTCATCGACAGGCCGCCGCCGCCAAGAAGCGAACCCAGCTCCGGCACGCTCGACATTTGAAAGCCGCCGCCAAGGCCCATCGAGGACAGCGACCCGGTTGAGCGGTTTCCGGTGACGGCGGCGAGTGTCTGGTTCACCGTGTTCAATATTTTCTCATTCGAGTTCATGATCTGCGCCGTATGCGACGCTGTTTGCTGCGCTTGCATAAATGTTGGATTGTCATGCACCGCCATTTGCGCATGGGCGGCGCCGGCGCCGGCGAGGAATGCGAGGCAAATGAAAAGCAGAGTCTTCATGATCGCACTCCCCTATTGAGGCGACACACGCGGGTCGACGAATGTCGCCCGTGCGGGGTCGAAGCTAAAAATATTGGCGGCGTAACTGC
>JALHNR010000459.1 GCA_022843525.1 Methylocystis sp.
TGCCGTCAGCCGCGCGCGCTTTGAGTTCCGCTGGGAGGATCAGTTCAATCTGGGGCTCGATCCCGACACCGCGCGCCAATATCATGACGAAACGCTACCGAAGGACGCGTACAAAACCGCGCACTTCTGCTCCATGTGCGGGCCGAAATTCTGCTCGATGAAGATCACGCAGGACGTGCGGGATTACGCGGCGAAGAAGGAAGAAGCCGAACGCGGGATGGCGGAGATGAGCGCGGCGTTCAAAAAGGTTGGCGGCGAAATTTACGTCAGCCCAACGGGCGAGAAGCGCGAACCGATCGATTAGCGACCGTCTCGCCGCGCAAAGGCTCGTCTCGTCAGCAAACTATGACCTGACGGTTATCCCTATGCGGAAAACTGAGATACGGGACCCATTTTCGCGCGCTGCTTTTTCGCCTCGTCGCGCAGTTCGGAATAATTACCTTGCAGCACGGACGGAGCGGATACGACCTGAAATGCAGAGGTTGTTGGCTCCCCGCTTTGGTCGAACCAACAAGTTAGGACTGGGACGCTTACGCTGCGCGTCGCGAGACACGCAATTTCACCCTGCCGCTTAACCTCGTCCTTACTAGGCGTTGCGCCAACTCTGCAAAGCCAAACCTGAATTGGTGCATCCTCACCCATCAAAAATCGTCGCACCGGAAATTGGCTGAGCGATGGGATGAGCGTTTCGATGCATCTAGCGAAATTTGAACGTCCGACGCCGCCCATGGTTCTTAGCAGGGCGTCGAAGAGAAGACGTTTCGCGCCATGAGATTTGTTGATCGATGCAAGGACCTTCAGCATTGTAGGAGGAAACTCCTGAACCGGCGGCGCTTGTAGCTCCCAATCTGGCTTCGCAAAATGCTCGTCCAGGACCTCGCTGAAGGTGTCCCACGTTACCCGATCGGCTTCCTTCAGCTGATCCCGAATGACGTCGTCAAATCTGTTCTTGCTGATGTAAGCTCCGAGATGGTCCAGTTCGTCGAAAAGCATCGCTTGTGGGATTCCCGCCACCTGCTGACGAACTTCTAGATAGTGAAATAGCGCCCCCGCCGTAGGCAAAAATCTGTTCAAGACGAAGAGGTCGTCCACCGACATCGACATGAAGGGGTGCTTTGCCACGATCGGTTTTACACCGGGAATCTCTTTGCTCATTGCTGAGAATGGGGTGAAAGATTCCACCGTCAGTCCGATCGGAAACACCATCCTAAAGTCTGACAGCTTTAACCGGCCAACTTCGACATATTTGTCGCCAGCGCGATTGTAGATTGGAACGACCTCGCTGGTCGAAAGATATCGAATAAACCGATCGCATTGTTGATACGCTTTGACTATCAATTCACGAACTGCGCGGGCGTGCCGCTCGAAGTTCGTCGCGGGAGACGAGAGCGTTGAAATTCCACTCTTCGCCTCAACGACGAGCAGAATGTCTTCCACGGCGCATATCCAATCAGCCTCCGCCCAATCGCCATTGTCCGGATTTTTATAAAATACTTCTCGAACACATTTTCCTCGAGCTAGCTGGTTTGCGAAAATGATCTCGAATGCGCGCTCTATCCGTCTGGTTTGATTTTCCTTCCAGTCGTTCCGATAGGTCGGCAGGCGCCCCAAAAGTCCTCGCTGGATAGCGCGATAAGCGGAATCACGAACAAACACGGCGTCTGGCGCGTAAAAGTCATCGTCCACCTTTATTAGAGGGCGAACTCGGGCCGGCAGAGTCCGCAATGGCGTTCCGGAGAATTCTCCCGGCTTGAAGAATTCACTCTCGTCACCCCTATTGAAGGCCAGATCATCAAGCAGTGCGACCGGCAATTTTGTGTGTCGCGATAAATTGCAAATTCCGCCGTAGAATACATCATGAAGGGCGGTTGCCATCTCTGGCGTAAACGAGTCGTCCGATTTTTTTATGGAAGCTATGGCTTCGTCCAAACTCAATCCTTCTCGCTCGGCGAGATCATGCGTTTTATCCATCCACTCCTGCAGTTTTAGCACCGCATTCGGAAGACCAATGCGCATCGAATCTGCGATTGCTTGTATCCCAGAAGCGATCTCCGCCGCGCCGATGCCGTAAGCCTCTCGGAGAGCCTCGTCGTGCGGAGCAAGTACGAAATTGAAGAATTCGGATTCTAGGACTTGATAGCGATGACCTCGTACTAATACCCAGGTCGTCTTCGCCTTGAATTCGATGTCTTGAGTATGATCGCCGAATTCTAGACTGGTGCTCGCCATTGAGCTCGCCATGCAGTAATGCATCGTAATGCGCTTGAGCTCGGCGAGTTCAGCGTAGAGTGCTGATGGTGCAGTCTCTTGAAGTTCAACAGCTGCCGATTTTTCGTTCGTACTGCTCCACACCGCGTGGACGTATTCCAGTGCGAACTGAAAATCCTCGAATTGGCCTACGGCCTCTGCCTTCTCGTCGCGCGCCTTGCCTAAGAGTTCGACAAAGATGCCACTCCACAGAAATCCGAGAAGGGCGAGCGGGGGCTGACCCGAGACAATCTCACGCACCTTCGCTGCGTGGGCCTCCATACGTACTCTAAGTTTGTCGGCCGCCTCTGAAAATTTTCGCTGCCTGTCGGCGCCATTGGCCAACCCCATGGCTTCAGCGAATTCCAACTCGCCTTCTGCCGGCGTCGCTGCGTCTTCCGTCATACCAATAGTATAATTGATTCATCGGTCGCGCGCCCGCTACCCCCGCACCGCATTCCAATTGAACAAAACCCGCGCTGCTGCGCCCAGGTTTGTCCATCGACGTGGCCGTCGGGCCCCTCTCCCCTGAAAGCGTGACACACACCATTTTGGGCGCTGAAGGCCCAGGAAGAAACCCGCGCGCGCGAGTTCACCGCTGCCGCCGGCCCTCTCCGCCTCACGGGGGCTCGAAGCGGCAGGCGTAGCGGGCCGCGCAGCCGCTTGACCAGCGCCCCTGCCGGCCACACCTATGAAGGATGCTGGACACCAAGCCCGCCCCGCGCACGGCCACGCCGCCCGCCAAGACGTGGCGCAATTATTATCGCATCTATCGCGTGCTGCATTTGGGGCGCATGGGCCCGGTGTTCCCCGGCA
>JALHNR010000460.1 GCA_022843525.1 Methylocystis sp.
CTTGATCAGCCGAACAGCCTCAAGCTTGAACTCCCGTGTAAACTTCCGACGTTCCATGACGCACCTCCGGTTCCATTAAAACACCTAACTTGGTGTCTTCGAAACCGGGTGCAGGCCAACCGTTGTCTTCGAATATGGGAGAAGCGCAGGAGGCTGGCGTAGCCGACGAAGCTCAGTCCCCTCTTGGCGATCTCTTTTTTCCCAAGCCGTTCAATAAGGAACAGGTGGAAATCGTTCGACGCCTGGAGAAAACCGATGGCGTTGTAGTCCAAGGCCCACCGGGAACTGGCAAGACACACACAATTTCGAATATCATATGTCACTACCTTGCCACAGGTCGAAGAGTACTGGTCGTCTCGCACGGCGAGGCTGCTCTCTCGGTACTGAAAGATAAGCTTCCTGAGCAAGTGCGCGATCTTGCGATAAGCATTACCACTTCTGAACGCGAAGGATTGAAACAGCTCGAAGGTGCGATCCGGCTCCTACAGGATATCGTCCAGAAGATTCAGCAGGGTGATCAAACACGTAAAATCAGAGACATTGAACGCTCAATTATTGGGATGCGACAACGAATAGTCGAAATAGACAATCTAATCGAAAGCGCGGCTCGCGCCCAGCTATCGGAAGTTAAAGGGCGCGGGATACTTCCTGCTCAACTTGCGACCGCGGTAGTCGCGAAACGCGATCTCTGTAATTGGTTCAAAGATCGACCACGCCTATTCCTTTCCGAAACCACCATTCGGATAACTGATATTGACAACTTGCGCCACGCGCGCGTAACGCTTGGCAAACGGATTGAAAATCTTGATGCGGTTTTGCCTTCAGTTGATGACTTGCCGACAGGCGCAAGATTGGCTCAGGTACACTCCGATATCGTTCGCGGCGACCAACACGCGGCAGACGCTCATTCAGACCCTGACTTTGCACCACGCATTGCCTCATTGGAGGGAATCGCTGTGGCCGAAAAAGCAGCAGACGCTCTGGAGACACTAGTTAGATCGGCGCATCACTTTAATTTGCATCCATGGCTTCGAGAATTCGCCACGTTCGAACTGGCGCCCCAGTACGAAGCCCTCACACCGGCGATTGAATCCTTAATCGAAGAAGGCTTGGAAATTCTTGAAGAACATAAGATTTATGTTCAGCAACCCGTTTTGATTCCCGAGACAGCTTTTAATTCGACTGAATTCATCTCTATCATTTCAAAATTAGGAGAGGGCCAATCCGCGTTCGGAATGTTTGCGTTCAGTGAACGAAAATTAAGACCTCTTGTTGATGAAGTTCGCATAGTTGGCCGAAAACCGTCCTCGCCGACGGAATGGAAACGTATTTGTGCCTTTGTACAATGGCGCGTCCGTGTAATTGAACTAAACACCAGATGGGCCGCCATCGCGACGAACTTAGGTTTGGAGAGCAGTCACCCGCTTTCTCTACGCGATTTATCAAATTTGATCGTTGCGCTAAAGGCAATCGTTGTCACTGCCCCAGACACAATGCGATCTCTCCAAGACTGTCTGCCAAAAGTTCTAACCAAAGCACCCAGTACCTTATGGCCCGATATCGATCGCATGACCAGGCTTGCGGATTGCCTCCGCAATGCAGCGGCCTCGACGCGTCTGTCGGCATCACGCGTCGAGCTATCTCGCGTATTGAGTCTTTTCGGCGAGAAGTCCGGGAAAATTGGCACACTTGCCAAGGCCTTTCTAAATGATGCCGTTGGGCGCACCGGGGCCGCTCCCAACCGGATCGAAGCGGCCTGGAATAGCTTGCTATCGGCTATAGAGGACCTCACACAGAATCGATCTCATCTGTTGTGCATTCGTGACGTTACACGACGGCTTGAAGACGAAGGCGCTCCAGTGTGGGCGCGCCGACTACGCCAACAGCAGGCTCTCGAAAGTAACGATCCCGAAATTCCAAGCAATTGGGCTGAGAGCTGGGACTGGGCCGCCTCAGAAAACTATCTCGGGACAATAGATCAGCGAGAAGCGGTTCGCGCGCTCGCAGATGAACGGGCGTCTCTCGACGAAGCGGTCAGCAAAGAATTTGAACGACTTGTACGGGAGCGGACATTCTACGCTCTTGCCCAGAATATGACCGGTCCGATCCGCGCGGCATTAATGATGTTCGCAACAGCCCTTCGCCGTATCGGGGGAGGGACAGGCGCCGGAGCCGCGCGCCATCGGAGAGCTGCTAGGCAAGCGATGGCGCAATGCTATAGCGGCGTGCCTTGTTGGATTATGCCGTCCTGGCGTGTCGCCGAGCAGCTACCCGGTGAGGTCGGAACCTTCGACCTCGTTATAATGGACGAGGCGTCGCAATCTGACATCAAGGAGTTTACCACTCTATTGCGAGGCAAGAAGGTTTTGGTAGTCGGCGACGACAAGCAGGTGAGCCCAACCGCCGCCTTCATCGAGAATGCAAAGATAGACCGGCTGGAGAAAACATATCTCGCTAAACAGCCCTTTAAAACATTGCTCCTGCCAGGTGCATCACTCTATGATCTCGCTAAAGTCATGTTTCCCGACAAATTTATTATGCTTCGTGAACATTTCCGATGCGTCGAGCCGATAATTCAATTCTCAAAACAGTTTTATACGGAAGAGCTAGTTCCATTACGAATTCCGACTGCGCAAGAGCGGCTTGATCCGCCGTTGATCGACATATTTGTCCCGGACGGACGTCGCTCGGGAGACAAGATCAATCACCGTGAAGCAGAGGTGATTATTGACGAAATTAGGAGGATAATTGAGACACCATCGCTGGCAACGAATGGTACTGCCAATGGCTGGCGAACCATTGGCGTCATCTCTCTGATCGGATCAAAGCAAGCAGCGCTGATTAATCGCATGGCTTTAGATGCATTCGGAGAAGAGCTAATGGTCCGCCACAAAATCGCCTGCGGTGATAGCGCAACATTTCAAGGCAATGAGCGTGACCTGCTCCCCAACTTGCCCCCGTTTATAAGTAGACTCTGTTCCAGTTTTGCCCCTCATCGGAGCGTGTTGCGAACTCAGCTGGTGTGAGCCCGTTGAGGCTCGT
>JALHNR010000461.1 GCA_022843525.1 Methylocystis sp.
CGCTGGAGCGCTGCGGCGTCAAGGTCGAGATCCTCGGCTTCACCACCCGCGCCTGGAAGGGCGGCCAGTCTCGCGAGGCTTGGATCGCCGAAGGGAAGGCGGCCAATCCCGGGCGCCTTAACGACATCCGCCACATTATCTATAAGGCGGCCGACGCGCCCTGGCGGCGCGCCCGACGCAACCTCGGCCTGATGATGCGGGAAGGGCTGTTGAAGGAGAATATCGACGGCGAAGCCCTCGATTGGGCGCATCGCCGGCTGCTCGCGCGCACCGAGCAGAGGCGCATCCTGATGATGATCTCGGACGGCGCGCCGGTCGACGATTCGACGCTTTCGGTTAACGCCGGCAACTATCTCGAACGGCACCTGCGCCAAATCATCCACGAGATCGAGAGCAAGTCGCCGGTCGAACTCATCGCCATCGGCATCGGCCATGACGTCACCCGCTACTACCGCCGCGCGGTGACGATCGTCGACGCCGAGGAGTTGGGCGGCGCCATGACCGAAAAACTCGCGGAACTGTTCAGCGAAAGCGCCGCGCCCGCGCCCTCGCCGACCCAGCGCCGCACCCGGGCGCCGGTCGCCGCCGCGCGTCGGTGACAGAGCCGGCGCTTCAGCTTTTTTAACAATACTGCAACGATTCGCCGACTCGCGCGTTTCTATGGCGTGAGTTTAAAATCGTGAGGCATCGTGATGGCGTTCATCAATTGGCAGGACAAGGCGGCTCCGAGAGAAGCGAGCGAAACGGCGCGGTTTTTGTGCGTTACCAGCGTTCTCGCGCTTGCGACGTTGCCCTTCGCGCTATGCGCGGCGCTGACGATTTGGGGCTCCTGACGGTCTAGCCGCGCAATCGCTGCAAGGCGCCCGGCCGCGAGCGGCGTGAATGATGCCCCGAGCCACGAGCAGGCGATCATTTCTGCGAGGCGCAAGCCTAGGCCTCGCAGCGCTGTCCTCTTTCGATGGAAAGGGCGCGTATTCGGCGGAAGGCGCGCGACTGGGGTTCGCCAATGGCGACCGGCCCCTCGTGCGCTATCCTGGGAAGCGTGCGCTGATCGAGCAGACCGTCAGGCCGCCTCAGCTCGAAACCCCTTTCTCCGTTTACGACGAAGGCGTGTTGACCCCGAACGACGCCTTTTTCGTCCGGTATCACCTCGCCGGCGTCCCGCTCAGCATTGATCCGGAAGCCTTTCGCCTCGAGGTGCGGGGCCATGTCGAGACGCCGCTGTCGCTCTCGCTTGCAGCGCTCAAGCGCGACTTCGAGCCCCTCGAGATCGTCGCCGTCAATCAATGTTCGGGCAACAGCCGCGGCTTCGTCGAGCCGCGCGTCGGCGGTGGACAATTTGGCCATGGCGCGATGGGCAACGCCCGCTGGCGCGGCGTCGCGCTCAAAGCGCTGCTCGAAAAGGCCGGCCCGAAGCCGGGGGCTCAGTCCGTCGCCTTCAACGGGCTCGATTCTCCAGTGGCGCCTGAGACGCCGGATTTCGTCAAGGCGCTCGACCTCGGCCACGCCGGCGACGGCGAAGTGATGCTCGCCTACGCCATGAACGGCGAAGACCTGCCATGGCTCAACGGCTTCCCGTTGCGGCTGATGGTTCCAGGCTGTTATGGCACCTATTGGGTGAAGCACCTCAACGACATCGAGGTGCTCGACAGCGATTTTAGCGGCTTCTGGATGTCGAGCGCCTATCGCATCCCCGACAATGACTGCGCCTGCGTCACGCCCGGCGCGCCGAAGGGGGCGACTCGTCCGATCAAGCGCCTCAATGTTCGCAGTTTTATTACGCGGCCGGCCGATGACGGGAAAGTCGCGGCGCATGTCGCCTTCGAGGTCAGAGGCATCGCCTTCGACGGCGGCCATGGGATCGAAGCCGTGCTGCTCTCAGCCGATGACGGCGCGAGCTGGACCGCAGCTCGGCTCGGCGAGGATCTCGGCCGATATTCCTTCCGTGAATGGCGGGCCGAATTGTCGCTGCGGCCGGGCGTGCATCATTTGAAATCCCGCGCCGTCAATCGCGCCGGGCAGTCGCAGCCCTTGGCGCCCTTATGGAACCACGCCGGCTATATGCGGCACGTGGTGGAGACAATTCGGATAGAGGCGGTCTAACGAAAACATGCCGCGCTTTCGCAAAACGCTCATCCTGATGGCGACGGCGGCGTCTCTCGCGCCGGCGCTTGGCGCCGCCGAGACGCTGACCTATTCGCTGCCGGAAGAGACGGCGACGCTGCGCGCTGGACCGGGCCAGGAGACCGCCCAGAGCAATTGCGCCGCCTGCCACTCCGTCGACTATATCGAGCGCCAGCCGCCGAAGATGGGCCACGCGTTCTGGGAAGGCGTCGTCAAGAAGATGATCGCGTCCTACCATGCGCAAATCGACGAAGCCGACGCCGCCGCGATCGTCGAATATCTCGCCGCGACCTATTGAGCGCCGCCTTGAGCAGGTTCCGAAAAAGTTATCGGACTTTTTAGATTCCCTATCGATCACATTGTTCGATGTGATCGGGAGCGCATTATGACGCTTCGCCGATCGGCCATTCGCCCTTATAGACGCCACCCTTATTGTCATGGGCTTCGACGCGGATCGTCTTCGCGCCGTTCGGCGCATAGGTGAAGCGGAAGGTCGGGTCTTCCGAGAGCGAAATGCCGCCTTCCATCTTGAAGATCGGCGTCTCGCCCTGAAAGACTTCGACAGAGTCGATGAAATGCGCCGGCAGATAGGCGCGCGAGACGGGGTCCATCTGCATGCCGGAGGCATTGGGATGGCGGATCATGATCTGCGCTTCGCGCTTTGCCGGATCGGCGCTCTTGAACTCGCGATATTTCATCTTGCCGATATTGGCGACCGCCTCGTCCTGATCCTTGACGGCGGGCGCCGAACAGCCGCCCGAGGCTTTGACGAATTTCGCGTCGGCGCGCAGCCTGCCATCACCCGTTTCGGCCACCGCATGGACGTTGGAATAGGAATTGACCCGCACGCGGGTCTCGATGAAGCCGACGCCGGATTTGTCGCCGAGCGTGAAGGCCGCGGCCATCGGCATC
>JALHNR010000462.1 GCA_022843525.1 Methylocystis sp.
CGCAAGGCGCGCGACGCGCTCTCGCCGCTGATCAAAGGCTATCTGCGGCTCGGCGCGCGTTTTGGCGACGGCGCCGTCGTCGACCGCAAATTCAACACGACGGATGTTTTCGTGGTGATGCCGGTCGCCGAGATCGACGCGCGCTATCTTGAGTTTTTCGGCGGCGCGCCGCACCGCCGCGCCGCTTAGCCGCTCTGTCATTCCCAGCGCGCGCACGCCGCCACGCGGCGCGCTGCGCAGTCCAAGGCCCCCAAGCGGGCGGGCGATGCTTGCGTCTCGAAGAGCGAAGGCGACCATCGCCGCATCGCGCCGCTCCCGGCCCTGCCCTATGATTTTTCCATGCCCCACGCCTCTTGAAGACCGGCCGCGCCGCTCTGTTTAATCAAGAGCGCGGCCGCGCGCCAAATCGCCGCGCAGGAGCAAGAAACATGGACGCGAAGAGAGCCACCACCCCCGAAGAACGCCATGAGCTGCGAGAGGTCGTCGGCCTGTTCGACACCGTCGACACGCTGCAGTCGGCGATCGACGATCTTCTCACCGGCGGGTTCGACCGCTCGGAGATCAGCCTTCTCGCCGAAGAGGACAAAGTGCGCGAAAAGCTCGGCGACACGGACGTGAGCGCCGACACGCTTGAAGACAGTCCCCGCGCGCCGCGCACGCCGTACATTGACAGCGAGTCGCTCAATATCGGCAAGGCCTCGATCGTCGGCGTGCTGTTCTACGTCGGCGTCCTCATCGGCGCCGGGATCACCCTTGCCTGGGGCCTGTCGCTGACGAGCGCGATCGCGGTCGGACTGCTGAGCGGCGGCGCAGCCGGGGTTTTGGGGCTGCTGGCTTCGAAGCTGGTCGGCGATCGCCAGACCAAATGGGCGCAGTCGCAATTGAAGCACGGCGGTTTGCTGCTTTGGGCCCGCGTCTGGAACGACGAGCGCGAACGCGCGGCGATGGAGATCATGCGGCGCCACGGCGGACGCGACGTGCATGCGCATGTGGGGGCGTAAGCGCAACCGCCGATTGTCAACGGCGCGCATCGCTTCTAGCATGGTAGGGCTCGCCGCGAAGGGGCGGCGGGCCGGTTCCTGTTTTGCGTGGCGCCATGCGTGCCTCAGCGTATTTGATTGTTTTTTGCTTTTCGGCCGTTGCGGCGCAGTCGGTCTACGCCGGCGCATGGCTGATGCCGCCAGGCCAGGGGCAGGCGATCGTCACCACCACCTTCGCCGACGCGCGCAAGGCCTATGACGCGAACGGCCGCCTGATCCAGACGCCCTCCTACCGAAAATTCGAAACGCGCGTTTACGTCGAGCACGGGCTTTTCGACTGGCTGACGATCGTCGCCGAGGGCGGCTATATGAATTTCTCCGGCGCCGCGGGACCATACGACCACCTCAACCTGCTCGTCGAGGAAGCCAAAGCCGGCCTGCCGCTGTCGCTCCAGGGCCCATCGGGCGCGCGCTATGCAGGCCTCGGATTGGGCGCGCTCGGCGCGCGGACGCTGCTGTTCACCTGGGGCGATTACATCGTCTCGCTGCAGGCGGGGGTGCGGGCGGCCTCGCCGGCGGCGCGGCGGTTCCTCGACATGCGCGATCCCGTGCAGGCCGACCTGCGGCTGCTCGTCGGCCGGCCCTTCGAGTTTTTCGGCTTTCCCGCCTTTGTCGACGCCCAGCTCGGTTATCGGTCGCGCGGACAGAATGGCGACGAGATCCGCGCCGACCTCACCGCTGGCGTGCGCCCCCTGCCCGCCATCCTGCTTCTCGCCCAAAGCTTCTCCGGCTTTGCGCCGAGAGGCGGCCCGGCGGGCGTCGTCGCCGCGCAGAAATTTCAGTTGAGCGCGGTTTACGACATCACGGCGTCGCTTTCGTTGCAAATCGGCGCGATCGCCGCGCTTGGCGGCGTCAACTCGCCCGCCGAGCGCGGCCTGATCAGCGCAGTGTGGTGGCGCTATTAATCCGCGACCTGCTCTACCCTGACATGCGCGACGCCCGCGGATCTGAAACCGAGACTGTCGGCGGCCGCGACGGAAACGTCGATCACCCGCCCGCGCGTGAAAGGCCCGCGATCATTCACCGTGACGACGATCGAACGATTGTTATGCAAATTGGTCACCCGCACCTTTGACCCAAAGGGCAATGTCCGATGGGCGGC
The DNA here is from genome assembly GCA_022843525.1 of Methylocystis sp. Classification (GTDB taxonomy): domain Bacteria; phylum Pseudomonadota; class Alphaproteobacteria; order Rhizobiales; family Beijerinckiaceae; genus Methylocystis. The sequence goes on from JALHNR010000462.1 coordinate 2,143, forward strand.
CGTCAGCGCGCCGACATGCGCGCCGCTCGCCGTGCGCCCCCTGTGCGCGTAATAGGACGCTTGGCCAACCCACTCGCCCGCTTGCGTCGCCGTCGGAACGAGCAGGCTCGCGGCGCAAAGGGCCAGAACTCCGGACATAACTCTTTTCACAACATTCTCCTTGCAAAGGCCACAGGCGACTCCGCAGATTTCTTGCCAATAGAAACCGCTCGTGACCAAACAATGGCGAGATGAGAGGCTTATGCGCTGGGAACCACGGACAATTCTCAGGACTAGAAAAGCACGCTTGATCCGGAACTGTTTTATTGTTGCTTGTTCTTGCCTACGATGGACGTCACTACTTGCGAAAGATGCGTCTTGTGAGCTTGTGATATAAGCGCAACACCGATGACTTATTTTCAACAAGAGACTCGTATCCATTTTCGCTCGTCGAATGCAGCGCTTCTTGAAGTGCATGCGCCGCGCGCGATTTAGTGACGTTGGGCGGGGTTGGCGGCGAATATTGTGCGCGCCAGGACCGCGCATGGATTTTCGCCCGCCAGCGCAAATGCTTTGAGACCACGATCAGGAGCTGGATATGTCTCAATCGGTCAAAACGGCGGTCGCGACGGCCGCGTTGGTTATCGCGTTGCTGGCCCATACGGACATCGCTGAGGCGCAGAGGGGCGGCTTTGGCGGGTTCGGCGGTGGCGGGTTCAGGGGCGGCGGGTTCGGCGGTGGCGGGTTCGGCGGGTTCAGGGGCGGCGGCTTCGGTGGCGGCGGCTTCAGGGGCGGCGGACTTGGAGGCTTCAGAGGCGGCGGTTTCGGCGGCGGTTTCCGTGGCGCGGTTCTGCCCGGCGGGGGCTTTAGAGGCGGCTGGGGCGGCGGCGGCTGGCGCGGGCCCGGCTGGGGCG
>JALHNR010000463.1 GCA_022843525.1 Methylocystis sp.
CCGAACCGCCGAAAGCTCCCGCCCCGCCAGCGGCTGACGTCGCCACGCCGGTTCCGGCGGCGCCTCTCCAACCCGCCATCGTTCCGCCGCCAGCGGCGCCGCAGCCGCCCGTCGCAGCGAAGGTCGAAGCGCCCCCGCCCGAGCCGTCGAAAGCTCCCGCCCCGCCAGCGGCTGAAATCGCTAGGCCAGTTCCGGCGGCGCCCCTCCAAGCCGCCGTCGTTCCGCCGCCAGCGCCGCAGCCGCCCGTTGCTGCGAAGGCGGAAGCGCCCCTCTACCAGCCGCCCGCTCCAGCCCCGAGCGCGCCGCCGCCGCCATTGGCGCAAGCGGCCGCGCCGACTGCCTACGTCGCACCTGCCAGCGAAGCCGCAAAACTGTCTCCCGCGCCCCCTGCCGGTCCCGCATCGCCAGCTCCCCCGTCCTGGACCCCGCCGCCGCGCCCCACGATCAGGGCTGAAGCGCCATCACTCGGATCTGCCGGACCGCCCTCGGCGGCAAAGCCGGGCGCCGCTGCGGTGGGCGCCGGCATATTCCGGCGGCGCGCCGAGCCCAGCGCCAAACAGGGCTCGCAGCCGCAAGTCGCACCCACGCCCACGCCGAAAAAGCGTAAGCGCCGCGAGGGAACGCTTTCCGTGGCGAGCGGCTTCCTGAGTTTCGTGCTCGTCGCGCTTGTCGCCGGCGTCTTCGGCGTCATCGCCGTTATGCACAAGCTCAAGGAACCGGGGCCGCTCGCGGCCGACAAGGTCGTCTATATTCCGCCGCGCAGCGACTTGCTTGAGCTCATCTCCCAACTCGAGCGCGAAGGCGTCATCGCCAATTCGACGCTCATGCAGCTCGGGATCGTTCTCGAAGGCAAGCTCGGAAAGCTGAAGCCCGGCGAATACGCATTCAAGAAAAACATCAGCCTTCGCGACGTGATCGATCAGATCGCCTCCGGCCGCCATATCATGCACAGCGTAACCATTCCGGAAGGTCTGACGTCGGAACAAATTGTGCAAAAGCTGAAAGAGGCCGAACTGCTGGTGGGCGATGTCGTCGACCTGCCGAAGGAAGGCGCTCTGCTGCCGGAGACCTACAAATTCCCGCGCGGCTACCCTCGGGCGCGCCTCCTCGCGAAGATGCAGGAGGATCAGCGCAAGACGCTCGACGCGATCTGGGCGAAGCGCTCGCCGGACTTGCCCTTGCGCACGCCCTACGAACTGGTGACGCTGGCGTCGATCGTCGAAAAGGAGACCGGCAAGGACGAAGAGCGGCCGCGCGTCGCCGCCGTATTCGTCAATCGGCTGCGCAAAGGCATGCGCCTTCAGTCCGATCCCACGATCATCTACGGCCTCGTCGGCGGAAAAGCGACGCTCGGCCGGCCGATCATGCGCAGCGAAATCGAGAAATGGACGCCCTACAACACCTACGCCATCGACGGTCTTCCGCCGGGACCGATCGCCAATCCCGGCCGCGCAGCGCTTGAAGCCGCCGCGCATCCGGCGCCGACGCGCGATCTCTATTTTGTCGCCGACGGCACGGGCGGTCATGTCTTCTCCGAATCGCTCGACCAACATTCGCGCAACGTCCAGAACTGGCGGCGATTGGAGAAGGAAAAGAGCGACGGCGCGGTTGATCGCGCCACGCCCGGCGTCCCCGCGCCGGCCGCGCCCAAGCCCGACAAGCGCACGCAGGCGCCCATCGGACGCCTCGTCACGCTTGCCGAGAGTCACCAAGACTTTCCGCCGAACCGCGCCATGGCGCCCGACGACGGTCCGACTCACCGGCTCGGCAAATTTGCTTATGCCGAAGCCGATTTTTTCCTCGGCGGCCACGGCGACCGCACGCAGGTCCAGGCGGCTGAATATGCCGCCCTGCGGCCGGCGCGACCCTTTTTTACCGAGGAATCCGTGCAGCTGCGCGCCAAGGCGCTGTTCGACCCGATGCTTTTCGTCGGCCGCCCGGCGCCCCGCGCGGAGGAGGAGCGGCTCAATCCGGATATGACGACGGTCGCGAGCGATAGTCCGGACGCTCAGCCTGACGAGGGCGGCGAGATCGCCGCCTATCCGGTCTCGCCGGCGCAGCGCGCTGAACAGAGGGCTCGCGCGGCGCGTCTTGGACTTGCGGCAGGCTCCGACGATCTTCCCGGCGAAGCGCTTGGGGAACGACTCGCCGCTCAGGGCGCCGCGCCGCCGGCGGGCGCGACGGCTTTGGCCGCGACGGACGGTCGGCCCCTTCGTCCGCGCGCCTTCGACGCCTCAGAAGGCACGCCGCTCGACCCGCTGCGCGACAAGAGCTGGGATCTCACCTCGGCGAAGACGGTTCCTACGACAACCGATTTGCGGTAACGCCGACGCGGCGATAGTCAGGCGCGGCGCAACTCGGCCTCACGCCGATTCGCCGTCTCGGAGTCGCCGCCGCCAATGAGCATTCACAGCATGACGGGATTCGCCCGCGTTCAGGGCGCCGTCGCCGCCTTTCGCTATGCGTGGGAGCTCAAGAGCGTCAACGCCAAGGGGCTCGATCTGCGTCTGCGCGCGCCGCCCGATTTCGACTCCGTGGAGATCAAGGCGCGGGAAAAAATCGCTGCGCGGCTCGCGCGCGGGGCGGTTTTCGCCAATCTTGTCGCAAAGCGCGAAGACGAGAGCCAGGTCGCCCGCCTCAACCGCGTCGCTCTCGACGCCCTTCTCACCGCGCTCTCCGAACGCCCGCCGCCCGCCAATATCGGCCCCGCGACGCTCGATGGTCTGCTCGCGGTGCGCGGCGTGGTCGAGATCGTCGAGCCGGAGCTGTCCGACGCCGATCGCGCCGAGCTTGACGCGCGTATTCTCGGATCGCTGGACGAAGCGCTGAACGCGCTGATCGCCTCGCGCGCCGCGGAGGGCGGTGCGCTGGCGGCGGTTCTTCGTCAGCGGCTCGAGCGCATATCGATCCTCGCCGCGCAGGCCGACGCGGCGCCGGCGCGCCAGCCGGAAGCGATTCGCGCGCGGCTGAAGCAGCAGCTCGCGCGCCTCCTGGAGA
>JALHNR010000464.1 GCA_022843525.1 Methylocystis sp.
GTGCAGTCGGCGGCGGATCGAAGTTTGGTGGCAAGGACCGTCTGGATGCGATTTGTCGTCTTTAAAAACGCCGCTCATGCGCCGCGTCCGTTGGTTCGCTCCTCAATCATCCTTTCCAAACTGTTGCCTCTTGTCTGTCTCGGCGCGCTCGCAGGGTGCTCTTCGACCACGGGATCGCATAGAAGCGCCGGCCTCAGCGGATTCGGGCAGATCGACCCGCGTTACGGAGTGCGTCCAAGCCCGCGTGTGATTGCTGAGGGCGAAGAAGTGCCGAAGGGCGGCGGCGCCTATATGGTCGGGAAGCCTTATAAGATCGCCGGCCGAACATATTATCCGAGCGAAAGGCCCTACAGGGCGACAGGAACGGCTTCCTGGTATGGCTCGGATTTCCATGGGCGACGCACCGCCAATGGCGAAATATTCGACAGGGCGTCGATTTCCGCCGCTCATCCCACGATGCCGCTGCCGAGCTATGCGCGGGTCACCAATTTGCGCAATGACCGTTCGATCGTGGTGCGCGTCAATGATCGCGGACCCTATCATGGCGGACGCGTGATGGACGTCTCCCAGCGTGTGGCGCAAGCGCTTGATTTTCATGGCGTCGGCACGACGCGCGTCAAAGTGGAATGGGTCGGGCGCGCCGATCTCGAGGGAGACGACGACGAAAAATTGCTTGCGACCCTGCGCGACGATGGCCAACCGGCGCAGCTCGACGCTCCTGCGCCGGTGATGACGGCGGCGAATGAGGACCCGGCGCGTGCGACGCGCTACGATGAAAGGGCGGAAGTCGCCGAACTCGCGGCGCGCGTCGCCTATGAGAATGGGCAGGCGTCGGATGATCAGATGCGGGCCTATGCCAGGCAGGAGAGCGACGCGCCCCTGCCTCCCTCGCGGGAGCAAGTCAGCATCGACATAGAACCCGTCGCTTCGACCCAGAAGGTCAGGAAAGTCGTGGCGCCGCTGCCGCCAGTGCGGCCCACGCAGTTCGGCTCCCGTCAAGCTTCCGCTCACAACGCCATCCGACAGGCGCTGAACTCCTCGGTTCGGACGAACTGAGCGGCCCCACGCCGTGATTGCAATTTTCGGCGTCGCGCGCCATCTTCTCCCGGCTTGCCGCGCTGCGGCGTAAATACGGGAGCGCGTCTTGCCGAAATTTCCCGGGCTGCACCTTATTCTGACGCTTTTCGCATTGTGCGCGCTTGGCGCGGCGCCGTCGCGCGCCCAGAATTTTCAAACGAGCGTGCCGAGCGCGATTCTGATCGACGCCGGCACCAACACCGTCCTGTTCGAGAAGGGCGCGGACGACTATCAGAAACCAGCTTCGACGGTGAAAATTCTCACGGCGGAACTGATCTTCCAGGCCTTGGCCGAGGACAGACTGCATCTCGATGACGAATTCACCGTTTCCGAGCACGCGTGGCGCACCGGCGGGGCGCCGGCGGGCGGATCTGCGATGTTCCTTGCGCTCAACAGTCGCGCGCGCGTCGAGGATCTCCTTCGCGGTCTCGTGATCCAGTCCGGCAATGACGCCGCGATTACGCTTGCGGAAGGTCTGGCGGGCTCGGAAGAAGCCTTCGTCATGCGGATGAACAAACGCGCGGACGAGCTTGGCCTTGTGAGATCGCGCTTCGGCAACCCCTGGGGCATGGACGGTCCCGATCAAAAGGTGACGGCGCGCGAAATGGCGAAGCTCGCGGCGCATATCATCAAGACCTATCCGCAGTTCTATGGCTATTTCGGCGAAAAGGAGTTCACCTGGAACAAGATTCGTCAGCAGAATCGCAATCCGCTGCTGACGATGAGCGTCGGCGCCGACGGCCTGAAAACCGGCAATATCGACAAGAACAGCGGCTATGGACTGGTTGGCTCAGCCACGCAGGAAGGCCGACGCCTTATCGTCGCCGTTTACGGCGCAAAGACTCCGAAGGAGAGGGCCGACGAGGCGCGCAAGCTGCTGCAATGGGGATTCCGCAACTTCGAAGAGAAGGAACTGTTCAAGGCCGGCGAAAGCATCGGGCCTGCGCAGGTCTATGGCGGAACGAAGGGCTCTGTCGAGCTGACGGCGAAAGAGGACATCAAGGTGCTGCTGCCGCGCGGCGCCAACGAGCGGCTGATGGGCAAGATCGTTTACGAAGGCCCTGTGCTGGCGCCGGTCGAGGCGGGCGCGACGGTTGGACGCCTCGAAGTGAAGCGCGGAAACTCCGTCGTGCTGGAACAGCCGCTGCAGACTGCGGAATCTGTCGAGCAGGGGTCGCTGCCGCGGCGCGCTTTCGACGCTATTTATGAATCTGCCGCTGCGGCGATTCACCAGAAACTCTCCGGCAAGAAATGACCTTTCAAGCGACGCCCGAAAAAGGCCGCTTCATCACCTTCGAAGGCGGCGAGGGCGTCGGCAAGTCGACGCAGCTTGCAAGGCTCGCGGAGCATTTGCGCGATTGCGGTTTCGAGGTGGTGATGACGCGTGAGCCCGGCGGCACGCCAAAGGCTGAGAAGCTGCGCGCTTTCCTGCTCTCGGGACGCGCCGCGCCGCTTGGCCCGCTCGCCGAGGCGGCGCTGTTTTCGGCGGCGCGCGCCGATCACGTCGAAACCTTGATCGCGCCCGCCTTGAAGCGCGGCGCATGGGTGCTGTGCGACCGCTTCGCCGATTCGACCCGCGCCTATCAGGGCGCGCGTGGCGGCGTCGACGCCAAGACTCTGGCGCTGCTCGAAAGAGCCGCGGTCGGCGATAGGCGGCCGGATCTGACGATCATGCTCGACCTTCCGGCGCAAGAAGGCCTCACGCGGGCCGCGTCGCGGCGGAACGGCGAAGAGGTTGATCGTTTCGAAAGCGAAGAGTCGGCCTTTCACGACGAGCTGCGGCAAGCCTTCCTCGACATCGCCGAGAGCGAGCCGGAGCGCTGCTGCGTGATTGACGCGTCCATGACCATCGACGACGTCGCGCGCGCGGTGCAGCGTCTCGTTCACGACC
>JALHNR010000465.1 GCA_022843525.1 Methylocystis sp.
CCGCAGGCACGGGCGTCGCCCCTGTCGCAGCTCTGTTTCCAGGTCCGGCAACCCGGCTTTTTCCACGGCTGGCTTTCGAATTCCCCGCCTCCCCCGCCGCGACCCGGCCGCTGTCCCTGGCCGCTGTCGACGCAGAACCTCTGGGAGATGAAGCACGTCACCCTCCCGCCGTCTCGGCACGAAGACGTGGCGGTCTGATAATGAACATTGTTGCTGCCGTAATTGCCTTCGAGCCTTCGAACCTCCACCAGTCCCTTGTTGTTGGCCTTTGAAAGCGCTTCGTCTCTGGAATAGCCGCTGGCCGAAGCCTGCAACACCCCGCAGAAAGCAAAGGCGCTTCCCGAAAGAGAAACCAGCGAGAGAAACATTGTGGTCGAGATAAGCGCAATACGTCTGAAGTTCATTCTGCTCCCCTTTTTCGCCCCAGCTCAGGCTAAGCCTGATGCGGGACGAAAGAAAGCAAGCGCAAAAATAAAACCGAGGCGAAGTCAGACGGGACGCGTAAACGCCGGACGATGCTAGGACAATTCTTTCCCCAAGCGTCCGGCGAGATCCTGCACGAACTGCCAGGCGACACGGCCGGAACGGCCGCCGCGGGTGATCGACCACTCCAGCGCCTCGGCGCGGATCGTCGCCTGGGGCGCGTTAAGGCCGAAATGGTCGGCGTAGCCGAAGACCATCGCCAGATAGTCGTCCTGGCTGCAATTGTGAAAGCCGATCCACAGTCCGAAGCGGTCTGAGAGCGAGATTTTTTCCTCGATGACCTCGCCGGGATGGATGGCGGTGGCGCTTTCGTTCTCCATCATGTCGCGCGGCAACAGATGGCGGCGATTCGACGTGGCGTAAAACAGCACATTGTCCGGCCGCCCCTCGACGCCGCCTTCGAGAGCGGTCTTGAGCGCCTTGTAGCTCGTCTCGGCGCCGTCAAACGACAGGTCGTCGCAAAAGACGATGAAGCGGAAGGGCGCCTTCGCCAGCGCGCCGAGCAGCGCGGGCAGCGCTTCAATATCCTCGCGATGGATTTCGATGAGTTTCAGCCCCTTCCCGGCCAGCGCGCCGTGGACCGACTTCACCAGCGAGGATTTGCCCATGCCGCGCGCGCCCCACATGAGCGCGTTGTTGGCGGGCAGACCCTGCGCGAAGCGGCCGGTGTTGGCGAGAAGCATGTCGCGCTGACGGTCGACGCCCTTGAGCAGCGCCAAATCGACGCGATTGACCCGGCTGACGGGATGGAACGCCTCGCCGGCGGCGCGCCAGACGAACGCCTCGGCGGCGGAGAAGTCCGGCGCGGTCGGCGGCGGCGGCGCCAGACGCTCCAGCGCCCCGGCGATGCGGGCCAGCAGCTGCGCGACATCCTCTTGCGACATGAAATTTTTCTCATCATATGGCGCCAGGCTCCCTCGACCTTCGAGATGCGTGCTCCGCACGCTCCTCAGGATGAGGAGCTTGTAGCTCGCGTCAGTCCGTATGCGAGTGATGGCGTTAAGCCCTTTGATTTCGCGGAACCAAGGCCCCCTCATCCTGAGGAGCGCCCGTAGTGCGCGTCTCGAAGGACGAGGGACCGGCTCCTTTTTCCGTTGACGATCGCCTGTCGACTCTCAAAGCTGATTTACCGCATAGCCGGATTTATATCCCGGCGCAAAACCGCTCTCGACGCCCTGAAAGGCAAATCAATTTGACGTCGGACGCCAACGCCCTTCTCGACCGCGCCAAGGTCTTCATCGCGCCTCTCGACGCCGAGAAGGCCGAAGCGGCGCTGGCGCGTGTTCTCGAAAAAGACGGAGCGGCCGATGGGTCGCTCGCGGCGCTGCTGAGGGACCGGCCGAAAGCGCGCGATCTGCTGCTCGGCGTCTTGGGCGCGTCGCCCTATCTGACCGACCTTTCCGCGCGCGATCCGGCGCGGCTCGCCCGCATCCTCATCAGCGATCCCGCGCAACGCATTGAAGCGCTCATCGAAGAAACGCGAAACATCGAAACCCAAGACGAAGCCGAGCTGATGCGCCGGCTGCGCGTCACCAAGCAGGACGCCGCGCTCGTCATCGCCCTCGCCGATCTCGCCAAAGTCTGGGACATGCCCGAAGCGACGCGGGCGCTCACCCGGATCGCCGACGCCACGCTTTCCGCCGCCATTCGCTTCACCCTGCGCGCCGCCGCGCTGGCCGGAAAGATCGAACTCGCCGATCAGCGCGACCCCGAACGCGGCTCCGGTTGGATTTTTCTCGGCATGGGCAAGGGCGGCGCCTTCGAGCTGAACTACTCCTCCGACATCGATCTCATCGTGTTCTTTGACCGTTCGCGCGCGCGACTTGCCGAGCCGTCGGAGGACGTCGATTTCTTCGTCAGAGTGACGAAAAGGATCGTGCGGATCATGAGCGAGCGCACGGTCGACGGCTATGTGTTTCGCACCGATTTGCGACTGCGTCCCGATCCCGGCGCGACGCCGATCGCCATCCCGCTCGAAGCGGCGCTCAGCTATTACGAAAGCATGGGCCAGAACTGGGAGCGCGCCGCCTATATAAAGGCGCGGCCGGTCGCGGGCGACATCTTCGCCGGCGAGCAGTTTCTGCAGGAGCTCGCGCCCTTCATCTGGCGCAAATATTTCGACTTCGCCGCGATCGCCGACGTGCATTCGATCAAGCGGCAAATTCACGCGCATAAGGGACATGGCAAGATCGCCGTCGCCGGCCACAATATCAAACTGGGCCGCGGCGGCATTCGCGAGATCGAATTCTTCGTGCAGACGCAGCAGCTCATCACCGGCGGCCGCGATCGGCGATTGCGCGGGCGCTCGACTCTGGCGATGCTAGACCAGCTCGTCGAGAGCGGCTGGGTGGCGCCGCAAGCGCGCGACGATCTGCGCGAAGCCTATCTCTTTTTGCGCGACGTCGAGCATCGCATTCAGATGGTCGCCGACGAGCAGAAGCACACGCTGCCCGAGACTGAAGACGGGGTCGCCGTCATCGGCT
>JALHNR010000466.1 GCA_022843525.1 Methylocystis sp.
GATCGCCACGACAGGGGCCGTCTGCTTTCGCGCGATCCAGACCGCCATGCCGCCGCCGAGCAGGGTTGCGGCCAAAGCGATCGCGAGCGCCGTTTCGATCTGCGACGCGATAACGCTGTTCAGTCGCGCCGTCGGCATTCTGATCAGAGCGGCGCCGATGGCGCCGCCGCCGTTATCGGCATTAATCGGGGAGATGACGCTGAGCTTGCCGACGCCATTCACCGACTTTGGCTTCCCGCTTGCGATAACGGTGCGGACGGGCGCCAGCTCCTCGTCCGTCAGCCGATCGCGGCCGTTGTTAAGACGTGCGGCCTTCGGGCTGGCGATCAGGTTCGAATCCTTGTTGAAAACGAAGATCGCGTCGATTTCGCCGCTACCCAGAAGGTTGTCGATGGCGCGCGGAAGGCCGATCTGTTCGTCGACGTCCTCAAGAATGCGCGCATTGTATCCAACCTGCACGATCCGCGGCTTGTCTACGCCGCGCACGCCGACATATTTGAATCGCTCATTGTCGATCTCGCGCTTCCTGGCGTCCTGGACGACCATGTCCGTCTTGCCGCTCAACAGCTTCCAAAATTCATGCGCCTGCGGCTGCTCCTCGGCGGATGCGCTGAATTGGAAGTCCGCGTTGTTGCCGTGAATGTAGGCGTAGCCTTTTTCATCGGTCACCCAGAACTCGTCGAGAACGGTTTTCTTGGTGATTGCGCTCAGCCGGCTTTTTATCTCGGCGGACGACATGCCAGTCTTTTCCGCAGCGTCGATAAACTGCGCCAGAAGCTCGGCCGAGACGATCATGTGCTGCGAGAGCATTTGCTCGACTTCCAGCGGAAGTTCACGCGCGAGGCTTGCGCTTCGCGCCAGAAGCCGCGCGACGCTTTCGCCTTCAACTTCGGCTTCGGCGAGCATGGCGCGATAGTTGGACCAGGAGAGCAGCATCGACGACATCAGCGTCGCGCCGACGCTCAGCGCAGCGACCAACGCAACCAGGCGTGAAGCAAAGCTAAGTTGAATAAGGCGCATAATCTTCTCGCGCTCCAATCGTCAATTCTTGAAGAACATAGCAAATTCTCCTGCGCTTTGTGCGCGCGAAGCCGCGTGTGCTTGTCAGTTTCGCAGCACGCGCGCGTCGTTATCCGTTGGTTCATTCGTCAGGCAGATGCGGAGCGCTGGCGCGTCGGAAGACGAAAATCGACTCGACGGATCGGAACCGATGACGCCGTGAACTGTTAGGTCGCGACTGGCGCATCCTCGCAGTTTCGCCGCCGGACGGCGCAGCCTCGTTGAGCCGCCTGCTAGGGCGAACAAGATGACACGAGATCTTCAAGATCGAGAGAAGAATTCACAAGGCGCTCCGATCGCGCGGGAGGAGTTGATCGTCGGGAAGCGCGAAGTGCGCGGCGCCACGACTCGCGTCGACGTCGTGACGCATGAGCGCCCGGCAGTCGTTGACGAGCCGGTGCGCATCGAACGGGTCGAGGTGCAACGCGTTCCCGTGGACCGGGTCGTTGCCACCGCGCCCCAGGTCCGACGGGACGGCGACGTGACGGTGATTCCCGTTGTCGAGGAGGAGATCGTGATCGAGCGTCGCCTCCGGCTGAAGGAAGAAGTGCGCATCTGGCGAGTCGTCGAGGAGCGTCGTCATCGAGAAACGGCGCCGCTCCGCGAGCAGAAGGCGGTCGTCACCGAGCGACCGCCTGCCTCGGACGAGGACCGCTGAGTAGCGAGCCTCGATGCGAGGAGTGGGTCACGAACATCAACAACTGGAAAGGAAGAAACCATGGCCTATGAAAAGATCATTGGCGTTTTCGACAGCACCGCTCATGCACAGGCGGCTGTGAACGACCTGGTCGCGAATGGCGTGCCGCGCGAGGCGATCGAGACCTACAACCGCCAGACGCGCGGCCGCGAAGATGGCGGCTTCTGGAGCAGTCTCTTTGGCGGCCAGACCACCAAGAACGACCGCGACGTTTACAACCGCAGCATCGAGGCGGGCCGAGATATCGTCGCGGTTCACGTGCATGAGCGCAACGCCAAGCCGGTTATGGCCATTCTCGAGCGCGACGGCGCAATCGACATCGATGAGCGCGGCGACGCGACAGCGGAGGCGTCCAAGCCTGGTGCGCGTGCGGGCGACAATGTCGATAGCATGAAGCTGGCCCGCGAGGAGCTTGCTGTCGGCAAGCGCGACGTCGGGGGTGGGCGGACGCGGCTCCGCCGGTACACCGTCGAGGAGCCGGTCGACGAGAGCGTGCAGTTGCGCGACGAGAAAGTGACGCTCGAGCGGCGCCCGGTCGATCGCGCTGTAAAATCCGGCGAAGACGTTTTCAGCGAGAAGACGATCGAGGCGACCGAGCGGCACGAGGAGCCGGTCGTGAGCAAGAAGGCTCGCATCGTTGAGGAGATCGCTCTGCGCAAGCAGGCGGAGGAGCGAGTTGTAAATGTGCATGATACCGTGCGTCACGACGAGGTAAAGGTCGAGAAAACCGACGACAGCGAAGAGGCGCGCAGGCGCGGCGCCCCTGGGCGCTGACGCGCTCGGCTGGAAAGGGCGCTCGCCCGTCGGGCCGGATCGATCGAACCGCGATCCGGCCCTTACGCCGTGGTCGTTCCCTTTGAACGAAAGCAAGGGCCGCCGGCGCCTCAATCGCAACGGAGCGATTCCTATTTCCCATCACAGTCACTCACCGGCGTCGCGACGAGCCGAACGACTGCTGGCCGTGTCTTTGGCGCCTGTCATTTGCCTTCCTCCTGAATAATGCTATGAGCACGCGCCAACCCCAGACGGCGCAGGCCGTCAAATTTCCATCCCGCGGCTGACGCTTTTGCATCGCCGCTCAGAGGAGTTGGCGCCAATGGCCATATCGCCCGTCACGTTGACCGAAGCATTGACCTTCGACGACGTGTTGCTGCGGCCCGGCCATTCGCGGGTAATGCCTTCCGCCGTCGAT
>JALHNR010000467.1 GCA_022843525.1 Methylocystis sp.
GGCGCTACGCCACAGCAACTGTTCACCTGGCGAAGGGAGGCGCGCCGGAGGGCAGAGGCGGCGGGCGCCCCGCCATTTGTTCCGGCAATTGCGGAGAACGCCGTCACCGCTGTGCGCGCGGCGGCGCGTGCGCCGAAGGCGGAGCCCGCCGCTCCCGTCGTGGAGATCGAGATCGGCGAGGCGCATGTGTGGATCTGGCGTGATGCGGACATCGGCATGGCAACGGCGATCCTGCGCGCCTTGCGAACCTCGCCAGGCGCAAAGTGATCGGCCCGACGGGCGCGGTCCGCGTCATGGTGGCGACGAAGCCTGTCGACTTCCGCAAGGGCGCCGAAGGTTTGGCGGCGCTGGTGCGCGAGACGATGCAGGCCGATCCCTTCGACGGCGCGATTTATGTTTTCCGCGCGAAAAGGGCCGATCGCATCAAACTCGTGTTCTGGGACGGCACGGGCGTATGCCTCTTCGCCAAGCGACTGGAGGACGGCGAGTTCCGTTGGCCGAAGATCGAAGATGGCGTGATGCGTTTGTCGGCGGCGCAATTGTCGGCGCTGCTCGAAGGACTCGATTGGCGGCGCGTGCGCGCGGCGAAAGAGACGCCGGCGCCCGCGTTGCCGGGATAAGCTGCGACACAGTGAATCAGGGCCTCGAAGAGCGTCGAAAGACGGCAGCAAATATGGTGTTCTGCGGCTATGGCGCAGGCGATCGAGAGGCTTCCCGACGATCCGAACGAACTGAAGGCGATGCTCCTCGCCGAGCGCGCGCGCAACGAGCGCCTGGTTCAGATCATCAAGGAGATGCAGCGCCATCGCTTCGGGCGGCGCGCCGAGACGCTTCCCGAAGACCAGATGCTGCTCGCGCTCGAAGAGGTCGAGCAGACGGAAGCCGGCGCGGCGGCGGCGACGGAAGCCAAATCCGCCGCCGAACGTGAGAAGGCGGCCAGAAAGCGCCGCACGAACCGTGGCGCGCTGCCTGCCCATCTGCCGCGCATCGAGACCATCGTCGACATCGACGAGAAGGCCTGTCCCTGCTGCAAGGGCGCGCTTCACCGGATCGGCGAAGATGTCTCCGAGCGGCTCGACATCGTGCCGGCGCAGTTCCGGGTGCTGGTGACGCGGCGTCCCAAATACGCCTGTCGCGCCTGCGAGGGCGCGGTCGTGCAGGCGCCGGCCCCGGCGCGGCTGATCGAAGGCGGCCTGCCGACCGAGGCGACCGTCGCCCACGTGCTCGTTTCCAAATACGCAGATCACCTTCCGCTCTATCGGCAGGCCCAGATCTACGCCCGGCAGGGCATCGCGCTCGACCGTTCGACGCTCGCCGACTGGGTTGGCCGCGCCGCCTGGCATTTGCGGCCCGTGCACGAGCGGCTTCTGGAACACATAAGATTGTCGACGAAAATCTTCGCCGACGAGACAAAGGCGCCGGTGCTCGACCCCGGGCGCGGGCGCACCAAGACCGGACAACTTTGGGCCTACGCGCGCGACGACCGGCCTTTTGGCGGCGCCGACCCGCCGATCGCCGTCTATGTCTATGCGCAAAACCGCAAGTCGGAACAGCCGCTCACGCATCTTGCCGGCTTCACGGGCGTCGTGCAGGTCGACGGCTACGCCGGCTATCGCGCGCTGGCCCAGAAGAATAGCGTGTCGCTCGCCTTCTGCTGGTCTCACGTCCGCCGGCGCTTTTACGAACTCGCCGCGGCAGGTCCTGCGCCGATCGCCAGCGAGGCGCTGGCGCGCATCGGCGCCCTCTACGCCATCGAGGGCGATATCCGGGGTCAGAACCCGGATGACCGGCGCGCGGCGCGACAGGAAAAATCCCGCCCCATCCTCGACGCCCTCGAGCCATGGCTGCGTGAAAAGCTCGCGCTGATCAGCCAGAAGACCAAGCTCGCCGAAGCGATCCGCTACGCGCTCTCGCGCTGGGACGGCCTGACGCGCTTCGTCGACGACGGACGCATCGAGATCGACTCCAATATCGTCGAGCGCGCCATCCGCCCCATTGCCCTCAATAGGAAGAACGCTCTCTTCGCGGGTTCCGATGGCGGGGCTGAGAACTGGGCGATCGTTGCCTCGCTTATCGAGACCTGCAAGATCAACGGCGTCGATCCGCAAGCCTACATGGCCGACGTCCTCACGAAGATCGTCGACGGCCATCTCGCCAGCAAACTCGACGACCTCATGCCCTGGGCCTACGCGCAGCCGGTCGCACTCAAAGACGTGGCCTGAAAACAACGCTTACGCTAGATCAAGCCGACCATTCGGAAAAATTCTATTATTGAAATCCATCATTCTGTTTGATAGAACGATGCATGGCTTTCCTGAACTATCACCACCTGCGGTATTTTTGGGCGATCGCCAATGAGGGCGGCTTAACGCGAGCAGCGAAAGTGCTCAACGTGTCGCCGTCCTCCTTGTCCGTCCAACTCAAGTCGTTGGAGGAACAACTCGGTCAACCACTATTTGAGCGGGACGGCCGCGCTCTGCGATTGACAGAAGCGGGTCGTGTCGCACTCGACTACGCCAATACGGTCTTCAAGTCCGGCGAGGAATTGCTGAGCACGTTTAAAAGTTTGAGTTTCGATCATCGGCAGATGTTGCGAATCGGTTCCGTCGCAACGCTGTCGCGCAACTTTCAGATCGAGTTCCTCAAACCCCTCATCGACCGTCACGATGTGGAGCTCCAGGTAAAATCGGGGACATTGAACGAGCTTCTTCAAAAGCTCGAAGCCCATGCGCTCGACCTCGTGCTGTCAAATCAGCCCGCCACAATGGACATGGATTCCGAACGGCAAAATTTTCTCATCGCGGAACAGGCGGTCAGCATTATCGGTCATCCGAGCCTGGGGATTGGGAGGAAGGGAAACGCGTCGACCTTCCAGTTCCCCAACGATCTCACACAGGTTCCGATCGTTCTCCCCGCGCGGGGCGCAGCGATCAGAATAGCCTTCGAC
>JALHNR010000468.1 GCA_022843525.1 Methylocystis sp.
CGGTTCGCGATCAGACCTTGTTCGATGTCTGCATGGTCCTGGGCCTCGACTATCAGCGCCTGAAGGAACTCTGGTCCGGCGCGATGACGACCGCACAGCCAATGGACCTGAAAGGCGAGGGCGGCGTCGTAGCTCCCGTCTACATGGGCGCCTACACCCGCGCCGGCGTTGATCATTACATCGGCAGCTATCTCACCCTCCGCCCTGCGTTCGCAGTCCCCAACGCCATCGTCGCTTATCGAACCGACATCGTCTGGGACCCGGAATGGCCCTCACTCATCTTCGAGGAGCGTGACCGGCCCGATCAGCCCTACTCGCATCGCGGCCGGCTTTACATACCCTCCTCGTCGATGTTCATTCACCTCGTCTCGCTGACCAAGGGCGCCATGCGCATGGTCGTCGTCTCGCAATTGGATCAAGGTGGTGAGATGCGCGGGCTCATTACGACACTCAACAAGCAAGGTCGCTTCTTCGTGCCCGTCTCCGCGCCGATCGCTTACTTGAAGAAATCAGAATTCAAAGGCGCTGCCCTTGGCGAAGTCCGTGCGGGCCACCTCGCCTATAAGGATTACAAGCGCGTCCTCGACGAAACGATTGCAGAGGGTTATGCCCGGCTCGCCGCACCCTAACCTTCATACGCCGCCACGCGCCACACGCGATGTTTCATCGCCGGGCTTTGCTGCCGGAGGCGGCACCGTGGATAAATCGGTTGCCCCGATCAGCGGGTTTTTGGCCGGCTGTATGTTCTCGCTATCAACCGGCACCTGCGGCTTCGGCCGCCCGGCACGCACGGCTTCGAAGTGGGCCCGCAGATCAACGCTGCTCCGACGCCCGATGCATCTACGGTTGGCGGCAAGCCACTTTTCCGCTTCCGTTCGCCCCGCAGCGTGCAGATGGGTGAGCAGTTGGATATCGGGATGGATCTTTGAACGGTCGGACAGCAAGTCCGTATAAGGCGCCGCCTCGACGAGATGAAACCGGTGCTGCGCCAACTGCCGCAACCTTGAAAAACGCGACCGCAGCGCGCCGCGCATGGCTTCGCGCGCCATTTCGATAATCTCGACATCCCGGATCAACGGTGCATTGAACGTCAGTCGGTTGACATGCGCTTGGATTTCGCGCGCTCCCGTCGGCAACCCCTCCTTTTTCAGAGGCGACAATTGCACGATGAGCGTATCGGCAACCGGACTTTCCATGGCCAGCGTGACGAGATCGGGATTGGCTGAAAACCCGCCGTCCCAATAAGCGATGCCGTCGATTTCCACCGCGTGATGCAACGTCGGCAGACAGGCTGATGCCAGCACCGCATCAACCGTCAGTTCCTCGCGCCGGAACAACCGCGCTTCGCCCGTCGCAACCTCCGTCGCCGCAATCAAGAGTTCGACGGGCGAATTTTTCCGAATGGCTTCGAAATCGATCGTCTCGGTGAGCAGCCGCCGCAGCGGGTCGAATCCGAGCGGGTTGAATTCATAGGGCGACCACAGCGAGGCCAATTGAGCCAACGGCGCTGAGCGTGACAGCGTGAACAACAGAGGATTGAGTCGAAGGAACTCTGGCATGCCGGCTTTTGCAACGGCTTCCCACACTTCGCGCAGCTTGGCCCGCGCGCCCTCCGGTCCATTTTCGGCAAAGCCAGCGGCCAATGCGGCGGCATTGATTGCTCCAGCGCTCGCCGCACTGATCCACGCAATATCGATGGTGCGGTCTTCCAGCAGCCGATCGAGCACGCCCCACGTGAACGCGCCATGCGTACCGCCGCCTTGCAGGGCAAGATTGAGTTTCAGTCGGCGTCGGAATAGGTCCACGCGCTACATGCCCCGCTTCATGTTCAACGAACGCAGATCTCACAATCTACGTTCCGAACCTGACGCAACGCCCTGACCGTATCATGGCGTGACCGATATTGGGATGACACAGGGCACCCCCGCAATAACGCCAACCTTCGCTGTGATCCCGTAGACACGGCCAATTTCGTGCTCGGTCAAAACGTCGCGCGTCGGACCCGATGCCGCAACTGTACCGCTCTTCATCAACAGCGTGCGTGCACAAAATCTAAGCGCGAGCGACAAGTCATGCAGCGCAACAATGACCGTGCGACCGTCGCTTGCGATCCGCGTGAACGTTTCAAACAATTGCAAGGCATGCGCCGGATCAAGCCCTGCCGTCGGCTCGTCGGCAATGAGCAAAGCGGCGTCCTGCGCCAGCGCTCGCGCAATCAGCACGCGGGCCCGCTCACCACCAGAGAGTTCGCCGATGGGCCGTTCCGCCAGCGCTTCCGTGTCGGTTCGTTGCAGAGCGGCTGCGATCATCGCCCGATCAAGATCGCTTTCACCGCGCAGCGGACCCGAACCATGCGGCAAGCGGCCCAGCGCCACCACGGCCCGAGCCTTGAGCGGCCAATGCACCGTCCGCTCCTGCGGCAGATAAGCGATAATGCGGCCGAGCTCTCGCCGGTCCATTCCGCACACATTCTGCCCGCCAAGCATGACGGTTCCAGCATCCGGCGGAGTCAGTCCCGCCAACACGCGCAACAGCGTCGATTTGCCGGCTCCATTCGGCCCTGCCACCGCAATGAAATCGCCCGGCCGCACCACGATCGACACGTTCCGCAGGATCTCGCGCCCGCCAAGTGTCACACCGATGTCATCGCCCTTGAGATCTCCACTTGGTCCGGTCATGGCGCCATCTCCGACCGGCCACGCAAAACGAGCCAGAGGAAGAACGGCGCGCCGATCAGCGCCGTCAGAACACCGAGCCGCAATTCACCCAGCGGCGAAATCGCTCTAAGCGCGACATCGGCAAACAGCACCAGCGCCGCACCGCCAAGAAAGCTCGGCAGCAG
>JALHNR010000469.1 GCA_022843525.1 Methylocystis sp.
GCTTCACGCGACCGCGTTCCGGCAATATATGGAGGACGCCCAATTTCCGCCGGTTCGAGGTACGGATGAACGCCCACGCCAGAGGGCCTGCAATTGCGACGCCCGCGGTCGCCGCGCCGGCCCCGCTTGTCGACCCATACGGCCGGACGATCTCCTATCTGCGCGTCTCCGTCACCGATAGATGCGATTTCCGCTGCGTCTACTGCATGTCGGAACATATGCAATTCCTGCCGCGACGCGATCTGCTGACGCTCGAGGAACTCGATAGGCTGTGCTCCGCCTTTGTCGCGCGCGGAACCAAGAGGCTGCGCATCACCGGCGGCGAGCCGCTGGTGCGCCACGACGTGATGAAGCTGTTTCGCGCTCTGTCGCGCCACCTTGTCTCGGGCGCGCTGGAGGAGCTGACGCTGACCACCAACGGCTCGCAGCTTGCGCGTTTCGCGGCCGAACTCGCCGATTGCGGCGTAAGGCGCGTCAATGTCTCTCTCGACACGCTCGACCCCGACCGTTTCAGGGCGCTGACCCGCACCGGCGCGCATGCGCAGGTTCTGGCGGGCATCGCCGCCGCGCGGGCCGCAGGCCTCAAAGTGAAGCTCAACGCGGTGGCGCTCAAGGGCGTCAACGAAGACGAGTTCGCGCCGCTCGTGCGCTTTGCTCACGACAGCGGGATGGACATGACCTTCATCGAAGTGATGCCCCTCGGCGAACTCGACGGGCCGGAACGCGCCGATCAATATCTGCCGATGCAGGAGGTGCGCGATCGGCTGAGCGAAGCCTTCACGCTCGACGAGATCGACTATCGCACCGGCGGCCCGGCGCGCTACATGCGTGCGCGCGAAACCGGCGGGCGCATCGGCTTCATCACGCCGCTCACCCATAATTTCTGCGAAAGCTGCAATCGCGTGCGCGTCACCTGCACCGGGACGCTTTATATGTGCCTCGGCCAGGAGGACGCGGCCGATCTTCGCGCGCCGCTGCGCGAAAGCGCCGACGACGCGCGGCTGCATCAGGCGATCGAGGCCGCCATCCTGCGCAAGCCCAAGGGCCACGATTTCGTCATCGACCGAACCGCGCCGGCGCCTGCCGTCTCGCGTCATATGAGCATGACAGGCGGCTGAGTGATGAAGCCAGGGTCCGTCGCTTTCATCGGCCTCGGGGTCATGGGCTATCCCATGGCCGGCCATCTTCATCGCGCCGGCCATCAAGTGCGCGTCTATAATCGCACCGTGGCGAAGTCGGAGAAATTCGTGGCCGAGTTCCCCGGCGCCGAAGGATTCTCGACTCCAGCCGAAACGGCGAACGGCGCCGAATTCGTCTTTTCCTGCGTCGGCAATGACGACGATCTGCGCGCGGTGACGATCGGCGACGGCGGCGCCTTCGCGGGCATGTCGGCGGGCGCGATCTTCATCGACCATACGACGGCGTCGGCGGAGGTCGCACGCGAGCTCCACGCCGCGGCGGCCGAGCGCGGGTTCGGCTTCATCGACGCGCCCATTTCCGGCGGGCAGGCCGGAGCCGAAAAGGGCGCGCTGACCGTCATGTGCGGCGGCGATCCAGCCGCTTTCGCCAAGGCGGAGCCGGTGATCGCCTGCTACGCGCGCGCCTGCCGGCTTATGGGGCCGGAGGGCGCCGGGCAGCTCACCAAGATGGTCAATCAGATCGCCATCGCCGGCCTCGTCCAGAGTCTGGCGGAGGCGCTGCATTTCGCCGGCGCAGCCGGCCTCGACGCAGAGAACGTCATCGATCTCCTCAAGAACGGCGCGGCGCAATCGTGGCAGATGGAAAATCGCACGAAAACAATGCTCGCGGGCGAGTTCGACTTCGGTTTCGCGGTCGAATGGATGCGCAAGGACCTTGCGATCTGCCTTGCTGAGGCGCGGCGCAACGGCGCCCGGCTGCCGATCGCGGCGCTCGTCGATCAGTTCTACGCCGAGGTGGAGAAAATGGGCGGGCGGCGCTGGGATACGTCGAGCCTCATCGCCCGCCTTGAGCGATAGGGTCTGATTCAAGGCTAAATCTTAAAATTTCGTTGACTGCGGCGGAACCATTACCGGGGCCGCTGCGTTTCTCCCCCGCAAAAGAGGAAGCGTCCAGGTTCGCATCGTTCGAGTAGCGATCCAGGGCAAAATTCCCGATCACCCTGTGGGAGCCCTATTAATGGCCGTTTCGCGCGAAAGCCCTTTCGCAAGCCGCACGTCCCGGATTGTCCTCGGATTCACAGTCGCCATCTGCGCGGTTGCTGCTGTCGCAGCCGCGCCCTCAGCGTCTGATCCGAAGATTCAATCCGCCGCCACTGGCGTCCAAGCCGCCGTGAGCCTTAGCGACGTCGGCATGCGTCCGCTTGCGCACGGGCCGGCAATCCGAGTGGGGCGCGCTTACGGCGCCGAGGATGAAGATTGCACGCTCGTCATCACGCCGAAGGCTGACGAGCATGGTCGCGTCCGTTACATGCGTAGCGTCTCCTGCGCCAATTGACGCCGAGAGTCGCGCACCCGGATTAGGCCAAGGGGCTGGCCTGAGGCGAGGATCGTTCGGAAACGGACGTCTTCGCCTTTTTCTTTTGAGCCGCCGTTTCCCTAGAGCGCGCTCGACGCGAAAAACCGGTTTCCACTTTTTCGCAGCGCGCTCTAGAATATCGTCTGCAGACGCAGGCCGAGATAGCTCGCCCGCGCCCGCAGCGGATTCCACGGATCGATGATCTGGACGTCCCCTGAGAGCCGCAGCCATCGGGTCACCGCGAAATTATAGAAGGCCTCGACGCCGCCTTCGCTGCGGCGATTGATCCGCCGCGCCGCCAGGCCGGAAAGGAGCGGCTGGGTCAGCCCGTAATGATAGAAGCC
>JALHNR010000470.1 GCA_022843525.1 Methylocystis sp.
AGGCAAATAATATTCCCAGGTCAGGTGATTCGCGCGGCGCTGGAGAATTGAATGTCGAACGAACGCAAGGCGATGACCGCCTATCGTTTTCTCACCGGGCCGGACGACGCGGCGTTTTGCCATCGCGTCACGGAAGCGTTGAGCCTCGGCTGGCGGCTCCACGGATCGCCGTCGCTCACCTTCGATCCGACGCAAAACCGGGTGATCTGCGGCCAGGCTTTGATCAAGGATGTCGAAGGCTTAGAGTACAGGCCGGATATGAAGCTTTCCGAAGTGTGAGCCTGATATGGAATGGCGCGACGACGCTCTTATTCTCGGCGCGCGTCGGCATGGCGAAACTTCCGTCATCCTCGAGGTGATGACGCGCGGACACGGCCGTCATCTTGGTCTCGTGCGCGGCGGTCGCTCGCGCCGGCTCCGTCCGATTCTGCAGCCCGGCAATCTCGTCGCGGCGCAGTGGCGCGCGCGTCTTGAGGATCATCTCGGCGCCTTGACGGTCGAGCCGCTCGCCGCCCGCGCCGCCTATTTCCTCGACCGCGCCGCGGCGCTCCATGGCGTCGTCTCGCTCTGCGCGTTGCTGCGTCTGCTGCCGGAGCGCGATCCGCATGAGGAATTGTTCGAAATGGCCGACGCCATTGCGGCGCTGTTCGGCGACATTCGCGCCGCCGAAGGCGCCGCGACGATGTTGGCGCGATTCGAACTTGCGCTGCTCGGCGCGCTGGGCTTCGGGCTCGATCTCAACGCCTGCGCGCTGACCGGCGCGAGGGACGATCTCGCCTATGTGTCGCCGAAATCGGGCCGCGCGGTGAGTCGCGCCGCTGGCGCGCCGTGGCGCGACAAACTCCTGCCCTATCCCGACTTTCTTCAGCATGAGAGCATTGTGGCGGAGCAGGCCGATCTCATCGCCGCGTTCCGATTGACCGGATATTTCCTGACGCGCGACGTGCTCAAGCCGCGCGGCGTGGCGCTGCCGGCGGCGCGCGAACTTTACGTCGGCGCTCTTTTGCGCGTGGCGTGAAGAAAAAGGAGCAGCCGCGTCGGCGTATCGCTTAGCGGCGCCTATCGACCACGAAAAAGTCCGTCTTTTTCAGAAGCTGCTTAGCGGCCCTTGTCGCCGCAAATATAACGCGATTCATGGCTGCTGACGCCGTAGCCCTGATCGATGTCGACGAGCACCTCGCGGCAGATCGCCTGCATGTCTTCGTCAGCGTCGCGCGCTTGAGACGCGCGGTCCCGCGCGGCGACCGTCGGGCCGGAGACCGTCGATCTATCCAGGGCGAACGAGGCGGAGGTGACAAGCAGCGCCGAGATCAGCGCCAAAAACAGTTTCTTCATGGACGCCATGTTTTGAAAGCCGCGGAAAACCGGCGAAAAGTCGACCGCGCCGATCCGCGCCATCGCTTCGCAAGCCTTCTAAAGGACGAAACGCGGCGCCCGCAAGACATTATTTGTTACAATGCCGCACAAAACGCAGTCGATGCGTCGACAACGTCTTTTCAGAGTTAAAGAGCCGCTTCGAAATCCTTCGCTTGCGCCGACGCCCTCGCGGCCATAGTACCGATCGCAAAGGCAGAATCGGGTTTTTGACATGGCGCAAAAAGGCGGCGCGGGAACGGGAAAAGGCAAGGGCGCAGGCGATGTTAGCGTGATCGCGCCCGTCGATCTGCGCGAGGCGCTCGAGGAGCGCTATCTGCGTTACGCGCTTTCGACCATCACCGGCCGCGCGCTGCCAGACGCCCGCGACGGGCTTAAGCCCGTGCACCGACGCATCCTTTACGGCATGCATATCCTTCGCCTCGACCCCGGCGCGCCGTTCAAGAAATGCGCGAAAATCGTCGGCGACGTGATGGGCTCGTTCCACCCGCATGGCGATCAGGCGATCTATGACGCGCTGGTGCGCCTCGCGCAGGATTTCTCCTCGCGCTATCCGCTCGTCGACGGGCAGGGCAATTTCGGCAATGTGGACGGCGATTCGGCGGCCGCCTATCGCTACACCGAAGCGCGCATGACGGCGGTCGCGCGCTCTCTTCTGGAAGGCATCGACGAAGACGCGATCGACTTCATCCCCAACTATTCCGGCGAGGAGAAGGAGCCGGTGGTGCTGCCGTCGGCGCTGCCCAATCTGCTCGCCAATGGCGCGCAGGGAATCGCTGTCGGCATGGCGACGTCGATTCCGCCGCATAATCTCGCCGAGCTATGCGACGCGGCGCTCTATCTCATCTCCCACCGCAAGGCGACCGCCGAACAACTGCTGACCTTTGTGCAGGGTCCGGATTTTCCAACCGGCGGCATCGTCGTCGACAAGCGCGACGAGATTATCGAGACCTATCGCACGGGACGCGGCTCGTTTCGTGTGCGCGCGCGCTGGATGAAAGAGGAGCTGCCGCGCGGCGGATGGGTCGCCGTCGTCACCGAAATTCCCTACGGCGTGCAGAAGTCGCGCCTCATCGAACGGCTCGCCGAACTCATCTCCGAGCGCAAACTGCCGCTCGTCGCCGATGTGCGCGATGAATCGGCGGAAGACGTGCGCATCGTTTTCGAGCCGCGCGCGCGCACGGTCGATCCGGCGCTGATGATGGAGACCCTGTTCAAGCTCTCCGAGCTCGAAACGCGTTTTCCAATGAACATGAATGTGCTCGTCGACGGCGTGACGCCGCGCGTCGTTTCGCTCGACGAGGCCTTAAGGCAATGGCTCGACCATCGCCGGACTGTGCTGCAGCGCCGCTCGCGCCACCGCCTCGCCGCCATCGTTCGGCGCATCGAGCAGTTGGAAGGCATGGTCATCGTCTTCCT
>JALHNR010000471.1 GCA_022843525.1 Methylocystis sp.
CGATGAAGACGGCGTCGGAGACGGCGCCGGCGCCCATGATCGCCGACTGCATGGCGAGCGACAGAAATCCAGTCACCCGCGAGAGCAGGGTGAAGCCGCCGACCGAGAGCAGATTGCGAATCATCGCAATCGTCCTAGCAGGATTCGGTTAAGCCTGCGCTCCCGTCAGTGCGGACAGTGCAGGGAGTATCCGCCAGTGATCGTGGCGAGCTCGTCGCCTTCGCCCCGAGACCAGCGAATGTTGGCGCTGCGTCGGCATTTGTCGGAAATGTCGGCTCGGCGTTCATATGTGGCGACATCCTGATCCGCATCCACTGTGAATCCGTCGTCGCGCAGCTCATCAATGAGATCGTCGACTTCCGTCGAACCCACGTGAAAGCGTTTGGCGAGCCGCGCCTGGAAGAGCCGCTGATCGGCCTCGGTTTTCGATTCGGGGAGGCCGTCGAGCAGGGTCGGCAGGGTGGGAGCCGCCACGAAGCGCCACATGCGGACGCCGAAGGCGGCGAATAGCGCAATCAAGGCCGCGGCGATCAAGAGGTTTCTGCCGCGCAATAGCGAACGGCGCTCGGTGTTCATGGATTCACGCCTCGTCCCCTTTGTGCAGTCGCAGCGCGTGACGCATCTGCGAAAGCCCGCTTTTCAGTTTGTCGACGCCTAGTCGCCCGCTTTGCCGTCGGTTACTTCGTTCTCGCCCAGCCGCTCGGCGACGAGATAGAGCGGCCTTCCCTTTACCTCATTGAAGATGCGGGCGACATACTCGCCGAGCACGCCAAGCGAAATCAGCTGAACGCCGGAGAAGAAGGCGATTGAGACCACCAGAGTGGGAAAGCCTGGCGTATCCACGCCAAAAACCATGGTGCGGGCCCAATAATAGCCGGCCATCGCGATCGCGAAGGCGGAAATCGCCAAGCCTACATAGGTCCACACCTTGAGCGGAATCGACGAAAAGGACATCAGCCCGTCGAGCGCAAATCGCGCAAGCTGAACGAAATTAAATTTCGACCTTCCGCCGGCGCGGCCTTCGACGTCGAAAGGCACGCCGATCGATTTGAAGCCGATCCAGGCGAAGAGACCCTTATTGAAGCGCGCGCGCTCGCGCATCGTCAGCAGCGCGTCGACCGCCTGCCGGTCGAGCAGGCGGAAGTCGCCGGCGCCCGGCGGCAGGCGCACGTCGCCAAAATTCTCCAGCAAACGGTAAAAAACATGCGTCAACGCCGTGCGCAGCTTGGGATCGGTGGCTCGGTCGATGCGCTCGCCGTAGACGTTCTTATAGCCTTCCCGCCACTTCTCAATGAATTGCGGGATGACTTCCGGCGGGTGCTGCAGGTCGGCGTCCATGATGACGACCGCGCGTCCGAGCGTGGCGTCGAGCCCAGCGACGATCGCCACCTCCTTGCCGAAGTTGCGCGAAAGCGACAGCGCGCGAAAGCGCGGCTCCTCGGCGCAGAGGTCGCGCAATATCTCCAGACTCTCGTCGCTGGAGCCGTCGTCGACGAAGATTGCTTCATAGGAGGCGTCGCATGCGTCAACGGCCAGGACGAGTCTGGCCGCGAGAGCGCGAAGATTTTGGGCTTCGTTGAAGACGGGAATCACGAACGATATATCGGGCCTGTTCATGGCGGCGTTTAAACCAATATTTATAGGCGGAGCATAGGATTAACGGGCGCAGCAAAGGCGAAGTCGCTTGGGCGGCGCAGAGGAGCGGGCGATGGTTGATAACCAGATTGTTGCGGTTTGCGCGGACGATTACAGCCTGTCTTATGGGGTCAGCGCCGGCATTTTGGAAGCGCTCGATGCGGGGCGGCTCACTGCGGTTTCGGCCTTGGTGAATGGTCCGCGATGGCCGGCGATGGGCTTGGAGCTGTCTCGCCGCGGCGGAAACGCGGACGTCGGCCTGCATTTCAATCTCACCCTCGGGCGGCCTCTCTCGTCGATGCCGAAGTTCGCGCCCAACGGAGAGTTTCCGCCGCTCTCCAAAGTTGTCCAGATGGCTTTCGGCCGGCGTTTGCCAATGGACGAGATCCGCACCGAGATCAATCGGCAGTTCGACCGGTTCGAAGCGGTGATGGACCGCCCCCCGGACCATGTCGACGGGCACCAGCACATTCATGTCCTTCCGGGCGTCAGGACGGCGTTGCTTGATGCGATGGAGGCGCGAAGGCTGGGCGGCCGGGCCTGGGTTCGCGACGCCGGGGATGGCCTGCATCGCATTCTCTTGCGCGGCATCAACGCCCGCAAGGCGCTCTCCACGCTCTCGCTGGCCAGCGGCTTTCGCCGGGAGGTGCGCCAGCGTGGCTTCGGCGTCAACGACGGCTTCGCCGGATTCTCGAATTTCCATCCAAGCTTCGATTACGCGAAGATTTTTCAGAGCTATCTTCGAGCGCCCGGCAGCAGACATCTCATCATGTGCCATCCTGGCCATGTGGACGAAGAGCTGCGAAGGCTTGATCCGGTGACGATCACGCGCGAGCAGGAGCTAGCTTTCCTGCTGTCGACTCGACTGCCGGAGATGCTGGAGAAGCGCGGTCTGCGTTTGGGTCGTCTGTCGCAGGCGAGCCGGAACCTAAGCGCCCAGCATGCGGCGGCTCAGTAGATCCCTTCGAAGGAGATCGGCGCCCGCTTCTTGCCGTCCTGCAAATAGATGTCCTTTGAGAACGGCGCGCGTCGGCGGTTGAAGGCCTGCAGCCACCATCCGTCGCCTAGCGGATCGAAGACCGGGGCGTCGGTTCGGCGGAAGATCGCGGTCGAGCCGACAAACTCCACTTTTTCGAACATGTGATCTTCGCTCAGGA
>JALHNR010000472.1 GCA_022843525.1 Methylocystis sp.
GCGGCAAGCCGCGTCTCGCCGATGATCCGGCGACGCTGCCGAAAGCGATCAAGAATGAAAGGGAGCTCGAAGGCGCGCGCGCGGCGCATATCCGCGACGGCGCGGCGCTGACGCGCTTTCTCGCCTGGTTCTCCGAAGCCGCGCCGAAGGGCCGGCTTACGGAAATTTCCTCGGCGGAAGCGCTCGAAACCTTTCGCCGCGAGAACGGCGACCTGCGCGACATCTCCTTTCCGACGATCTCGGCCTTCGGCGAACATGCGGCGATCCCGCATTATCGGGTGACCGAAACGAGCAATCTCAAGATTGGTCGCGGCGTCTATCTCGTCGATTCCGGCGCGCAATATCTCGACGGCACGACCGACGTGACGCGCACCGTCGTCGTCGGCCCGGCGTCGAAACAATTGCGCGAACATTTCACCCGCGTGCTCAAAGGCCATATCGCCATCGCCCGCGCCGTCTTTCCCAAGGGCGTCTCGGGCGCGCAGCTGGATGCTTTCGCGCGCCGCGCGCTGTGGGAGGCAGGGCTCGACTTCGATCATGGGACGGGCCACGGCGTCGGCGCTTACCTCTCGGTGCATGAGGGGCCGCAGCGCATCTCAAAGCTCGGGACGGCGCCGTTGCAGCCGGGCATGATTCTCTCGAACGAGCCCGGCTATTACCGCGCCAGCGAATATGGCATCAGGCTTGAAAATCTCGTCATCGTCGAGAAGCGCGAGATCAAAGGCAGCGAACGCGAGATGTATGGTTTCGAGACCATCACGCTTGCGCCTTTCGATTTGAATTGCGTCGAACCGAAATTGCTGACGCCGGAAGAAATCGGTTGGCTGAACGCGTATCACGCCCGGGTGCGCAAGATCCTATCGCCGCTTGTGGACGCGAAGACGCGCAAATGGCTGCGAGAGGCGACGACGTCGATATGATGAATCTCGAAACGGATGACGTAGATCTGTTGATCCTCAGAACTCCGCTCGCTCGGAGGAAAATGTCATGAGCACTGGCGCAGAATCGATTCGGAACGAACCCATCGCCGCATTGGCCGGCGAGGCCTTCGCGAAAGCCGTCACGACGCTGGCGCGCGGGCGCATGCTGACGCCCTTCGGCGTGGCGCGGTCGGACTCCGGCGTCGACCAGCCGCAACAATTCGTCGTGAGCGAGGCCGGCAAGATCGATGTCGCGGAAAGCGTCGAGGCCGCGCTGCAATGGCTGGAGGACGAAGCGCCAAACGCCGACGTCTGCATGATTATCCTCGATGGGTATTTCAGCAGTGACGACGGCCGCATCGACGCGGTGGTCGGCCGCGCGCTGTCGCTGAAGCGACAGTTGATGGTCGAGATCGCGCTGCCTTACGAGAGCGCCGAAGACGAGGAAGGTCTCGAGTTTTCAGACCCGCAATATCGCTTTTCCGGCGTCGCCGAAGACGGCGTGGAGATCGAAACGGTCGACGTCGACGCCGACGCCTTCGACGCCGTCTTTCGCAGCGCCTTCGCCAAACACGCGCCGGCCTAGAGCGGGTTCCGAGATGACAGGCTTTTGCGAGAGAGAACCTGTTCCGACGTTTTGATTTTGAGCGATTCCTTATCGAGCGCTCTAGCGACGTCATCAAAACATCACATAAACGTCATGCAACCTCTATCGCTTCGTCACGTAAACGCAGCCTCCGCGTCGCGAAACCGCAGCGTCCGTCGCGTAGCGTGGCGTCATGGCGTTCACATCGGACCAGCTGGCGAAGCTGACGCGAGACGCGTCACCAAAGCCGCAAGCAAACATCGGCGTCGCCGCCACTTGGGGCCAACGTCTCCTCGAACTTGACCTCGCGGCGGTTCATCTCTTCTCACGAACGGCGCGCTCGGCGATTGGCAGATTCCTCGCCGTCGCCATCAGCAAGCTCGGCAATGGATGGATCTATCTCATCCTCGCGCCCATCGTCCTCATCGGCCTCGGCTGGCAAGGGCTGCATGTCGCGGCGCTCGCGGGATTGAACGCCGCGCTGCTGCATATGCTCTATCCGATCATCAAGCGCCGCTTCGGCCGCAAGCGTCCGTTCCATGTCGACGCACGGCTGCCGTCGCTGTTGAAGACGCTCGACGATCACTCCTTTCCGAGCGGCCACGCCATGACGCTCACCGGCGTGCTCGCGCCCATCGTCATCGCCTGGCCGGCGACGACGCTGTCGGCCGGCCTTCTTCTGCTGTCGATGGCCTGGTCGCGAATCGCGACGGCGCACCACTATCCGAGCGACGTCGCCGCCGGCGTCGCGCTTGGCGTCGGCCTCTCCTACCCGCTCGCGAGCGGCATTCTCGCCTATTGGTGAGCCCTACGCGGCCTGCGGCAGGGTAATCGCAGGCGCGGCGGCGGGAACCACGCGACCCTGCGCGGCCGACAGCGCGCCGTCGACAAGCTCCAAGCCCAGAAAGCGCGCGCGCTCGACCGGTCCTGGCATGATCAGCCGCTCGGTGAACCGGCGCTCGAAACCAAAGCGCGCATAATAGGGGGCGTCGCCGACGAGCAGCACAGCGCGGTGGCCAAAGTCGGCGGCGCGCGCGAGCGACTCGCGAATCAACGCGCCGCCGACGCCGAGCGAACGCGCCCGCTCCGCGACGGCGAGCGGCCCCAACAGCAGCGCCGCACGCCCGCCGGCAAGGACCGGCCAAAGCCGCAGCGTGCCGATCAGCGCGCCGTCTTCGTCCGTCGCGACCAGCGCGAGCCCCGGCGCCGGCGCCGATCCGTCGCGCAGCCGCTGGCAGGTCTTCAAGAACCGCGCGGGACCGAAGGCGTCGTCG
>JALHNR010000473.1 GCA_022843525.1 Methylocystis sp.
AGAGGGCAACGAAACGGCCATCGGCTCCTCTGGCGCGGATCGAAGTCCGCGCCAGAGCAAGAAAACAGCGACGACTTCAGGCCAGATCAGCGACTGATAGGCGATCTCCGGACGGTTGACGGAGAGTCCAAATAGAATGAACAGTGGCGCGATGAGCCACTGCGCAAGCACATCGACGGAAGTCAGTTCTGCGAAGGCGCTCCGAGCGAGCGTCAGTCCTCGGACGATGCTTCCGATGAATCGGATGGGTAGGGAAAGCGCCAAGCAGGCGACGAAAACGGACCACCAGGGTCCGTGTTGGCGGTAGAGAGCGTCCCCGATCCAATCGCGCCCCAATAGGAGCAAGACGGCGGCCGTTAGCGCGAGTGGCGCGCCGACGCGCATCACCGGCGCAAGAGCGGGCGTCCAATCCTCGGGAGATTGCTTGGGAAGGTAAATGGCGAGATAGCGCATCAGCGTAATGAGCGGCCCAAGAATGAACAGCATGAAGGTTTGCGCGGCCGCGTAGGAGTCGAGGCGTTGGCCGTTCGCGGCGTAATGCCAGGGGAGTGAGAAGAGCGTCAGCGAGAAGAGCATCGCCGCCTGTGGCGACAGCACGCGCAGCGCTTCCCAGAAGGTTCCGCTCATAA
The DNA here is from genome assembly GCA_022843525.1 of Methylocystis sp. Taxonomy (GTDB): domain Bacteria; phylum Pseudomonadota; class Alphaproteobacteria; order Rhizobiales; family Beijerinckiaceae; genus Methylocystis. The sequence goes on from JALHNR010000473.1 coordinate 630, forward strand.
AGGAGCGCGCAAAGGCGGGTTCGGGAAGGCGCAATTTGCGCGCGCCATGCGCGTGCAGCCGACTCCATAACCAAAAAGACGAGGCGGCGGCGACGACGCAGCCCGCGACAAAACAGCCGGCGAAACCCAATCCGAAGGTCTGCATGAACAGGACATTGGCCCCGGCTTTCGCTGGAATTTCCGCGAGCTTCCATGTGAGAACCGAACCGCCGCGTCCGAGGGCGTGCAACAGAAAGCCTTGCGTGTTCGAAAGAACGCGGAAAGGCGCGCCGGCGACGAGCCAAAGGATCGGGGCGCCGATATAGGGAGCGGCGGCGGCGTCGCCCATCAGGGCGTCAAGGAAGATCGGATAGGCGAAGAAGCCGAAAATCGCTGTCGCGACGCCAAGCGCGAGGGAGAGCGCGCAGGTCCTTTCGATGGCGTCGGCCGTCTCGCCATTCTTTTGCGCATGGCCGAGCGCGATGGCGGCGACGGCCGCGGAAGCGATGGTGACCGCGACATCGAGCAGCGTGATGCGCATCAGAATCGCATAGGCGCCCGACGCGCGGCCGCCCAATCTCGCGACCATGGCGAGATCGATCTGCATGATGAAGGCGGCCGCGGACGTGCTGGCGAAGAGGAACCAGTATCCGCGCCACAGCGGCGCGCTTGTCATCGCGCGAGGCTCTGCCACCCCGGAAATACGTCGAGTTCAAAGCTCGGCAGCGTAAAGTAGCCGAAGAGGTCTGGCGGCGCCGGCAACGGCTCCTCGGGTTCGATAAGCTCGATCTCCCGTCCGAGGCGAACGTTGCGGCATTTCCAGCCGATGACGAGATCCGCCGTGTCGGCGCATCCGATCACGATCCCGCGGCTTCGACCGCGATCGAGGATCGCCCAACGCGCGGCGGAGGCCGCCATGATCGACCGGAGATATTTGTCGTCCGCCAACAGCCGTTCCTTGAACGGCGATTGGCGCAGCCAAACATAGACCCAAAGATAATAGGACCAGTCGAAGGCGAGCTTCTTTTCTTCAGCCCAGGCCATGAAAGGCCGGAAAATCGACATGCCGTCCGGACCGGAAAGCTCCAGCAGTTCTGGGCAGATGTCGAAGAGCGTGTGCCAATAGATGCGCAGGCTCACGTCGATCCGCACGAACGCCTTGTGGTCCGCAGGATATTTTGCGTTCAGCTGCGGCGACATCAGCGCAGGGTAGAGGTCGCGATCAGTCCGACTAGGCAGTGAGAGCAAGGTCATGACGCGTTTCTTCTGGTTGGCCGAACAGATCGCGCAGCGCCTTCAGATCGACGACGATATCGTCAAACTCGATCTGATCGTCGCGCTCATAGGTCATCGTTGCGCCCGGCTTGTCGAAGACTGATCGAAAATTGCGAAGGAAGGCCAGCGTGTCCGGCGCCAGCGCCTCGGCGTGGGTGTCGAGCGAAATGAAGGGCTCGATCAAGGATTGCCGGTAGCCGGCGACGTGGAAATGCTGGGCTTTGGCGATGACGTTGCGCCAGGCCTCGAACGGCGTCCCGCAATTGCGATGGGCGCAGACGGCGTTGGAGGCGTCGAACAGCACGCCCGCGCCTGTTTCCTTCATGAGGCGCTCGAAGAAAGCGGGCGCTTCCAGACCGCCGTCCATGATGGACGGGTAATTTTCAAAATGAATGCGCCGCCCGACGATCTCCTGCCATTGCACGACCTTGTCGCGCACGGATTCATATTCGGCGGCATAATCGATTTCGCCCAAGTGAAAGAAGGCGCGCCCCTCGTGAGAAAAGCGCAGAATATGGTCGGAGACGTAAATCGGGTTCAGCGCCTCGATGTAATCTCGAAGCCGAGCGGCGAAATCGACGAGCGTCGGCTGATCGTCTTCGAGAAACTTCGAATACATAATGTGCAACCCGACTGGACAATCGAACGCCTTGGCCAATTCGTCTGGATCGACGCAGAAAAAATTGTCGATGAGAAATTCGCAATAATCGATGTGCCCTTCTGCGATCAGCCTCTGAGCCATGTCATAGGTGTCGCCGAGCGTGAAATTGAAGCCAAGTCGCATCTCTTTGTCGCCTTCGTCTTGACGCGCCGAACGTCGTTTGCGCCGCTGGCCGGGGGCCAACGGCGCAAACAAACCGTCCTTAGCCGTTGGTG
>JALHNR010000474.1 GCA_022843525.1 Methylocystis sp.
GTCCAACGGCGAGCTTGTGGGCGTCATCGTGCAATATGGCGGGCAGACGCCGCTCAAGCTTGCGCATGGCCTCGAGCAGGCGGGCGCGCCTATTCTGGGCACGCCCGTCGATTCGATCGACCTCGCCGAAGACCGCGATCGCTTCAAACGGCTCCTCGACAAGCTGGGGCTGAAGCAACCCAAAAACGGCATCGCCTATTCGGTGGAGCAGTCGCGCATCGTCGTGCAGGAGCTTGGGCTGCCGCTCGTCGTCCGCCCCAGCTATGTGCTCGGCGGCCGCGCCATGGCGATCATCCGCGATCAAAGCGATCTCGACGATTATCTTCTCGGCACGCTGCCAAGCCTCGTGCCGTCCGAGATCAAGGCGCGCTACCCGAACGACAAGACCGGGCAGATCAACACGGTGCTCGGCAAGAATCCGCTGCTCTTCGATCGCTATCTGACGGACGCCATCGAAATCGACGTAGATTGTCTCGCCGACGGCGACGAGGCCGTCATCGCCGGCGTCATGGAACATATCGAAGAGGCGGGCATTCATTCAGGCGATTCCGCCTGCTCGCTGCCGCCACGCTCGCTCGCCCCGGAGACGATCGCCGCGCTCGAGGTGCAGACCAAAAGCCTCGCCATGTCGCTTGGAGTCGTCGGCTTGATGAATGTGCAATTCGCGCTCAAGGATGGCGAGATCTATGTGCTCGAGGTGAACCCGCGCGCCTCGCGCACTGTGCCCTTTGTCGCCAAGGTGATCGGCAGCCCCATCGCCAAGATCGCGGCTCGGGTGATGGCCGGCGCGAAGCTCGTCGATTTCGATCCGCTCGATACGAAGCCGGCGCATGTCGGCGTGAAAGAGGCTGTCTTCCCCTTCGCGCGGTTCCCGGGCGTGGACACTGTCCTTGGCCCCGAAATGCGCTCAACGGGCGAAGTCATGGGTCTCGACACCTCCTTTGACGCCGCTTTCGTCAAGAGCCAGCTCGGCGGCGGCACCAAGGCCCCGCGCGAGGGCGTCGTTTTCGTCTCGGTCAGGGACGCGGACAAAGGCCGAATCATTCCGGCGGTCCGCCTGCTGAAGGAGGTCGGCTTCTCCATCGTCGCCACGGGCGGCACGGCGCGCTATCTCGTCGAGCGGGGAATTCCGGCCCAGAAACTGAACAAGGTGTCGGAGGGACGGCCGCATATCGTCGACGCCATCAAGAACGGCTCGATCGCGCTCGTCTTCAACACCACCGAAGGGGCGCAGGCGCTTGCAGACTCGCGCTCCTTGCGCCGCGCGGCGCTTCTGCATAAGGTTCCCTATTATACGACCCTGGCGGGGGCGGTCGCGGCGGCCCAGGGAATACGCGCCTATGTGTCTGGAGACCTTAGGGTCCGGGCGCTGCAGGACTATTTTCCGCCCAACGCGACCAAGTGAAATTTGGGAGTTCTGCGACGCAAGCGGCGGTGCGGTAACATTTGACCACCACTTGGCGGCCTATGCCTTAGCGCATGGCCGCAGTTCGGCGGGCGCGACCTCCGCCGATGCGCCGCGTGATTGGCGAAACTCAAGAAAAGACTAGAAAGCGAAAGCAATGGTGGACAAGGTACCCATGACCGCCGGCGGCTACGCCGCGCTCACCGAAGAATTGCGCCGCCGACAGCAGGAGGACCGTCCGCGAATCATTCAGCAGATCTCTGAAGCGCGCGCGCATGGCGATCTTTCGGAGAACGCCGAATATCACGCGGCGAAAGAGGCGCAGTCGCTGAATGAAGGCCGCATCGCCGAGCTCGAGGACAAGCTGTCGCGCGCGGAAGTCATCGACGTCTCAAAGCTCAAGGGCTCGACGATCAAGTTCGGCGCGACGGTCACGGTCGTCGACGAGGACACCGAAGAGGAGAAGGCCTATCAGATCGTCGGCGAGACCGAGGCCGATGTGAAGAGCGGCCGGGTCTCGATCACGAGCCCCATCGCGCGCGCCTTGATCGGCAAAACGGTCGGCGACACCGTGGAGGTGACGACCCCGGGCGGCGGCAAAAGCTATGAGATCCTCAAGGTCGCGTTTGGGTGAGGCGCGGGGCGGCGCCCCGTCCCTGTCCTAACCACGAAGGTTACGCGGTTTGTCGCACCGGCCCCGATCGACCCCTCTCTTCCGCGAAGCGGGGACGGCTTGGGATAGGGGCGCATCCGCTCGCCCGGCGCTGCCGCCGGGCACGACGCTTCGCATTCTCTCCGACGGCCGCGCCGGGCATGAGGCGCAGACGCTCGGCGTCGCCGAAGCGCTGGGCGCGGCGCCCGACATTCGCCGCGTCATCTCCCGCCACGTCTACGCCGCGCTCGCGCCGTTTGCGCCACCTGATCCGCGCGACGCGCTCGCCTACGCCCCGCCCTATCCCGACATCGCCATCGCCGCGGGACGCCGGACGATCCCGGCGCTCAGGCGACTGAAGCGCGAGTCCGGCGGGCGGACATTCACGGTCTATCTGAACAAGCCTGCGAACGGACTGAGCGCCGCCGACCTCATCGTCGCACCGCGCCATGACGGCCTTCGCGGCGTGAATGTCTTCTCGCCGCTCACCCCGGCGAACCGGATTGCGCCGGAGCGGCTCGCCGCCGCGCGCGCGACGCCCGATCCCCGCATCGCCGCCCTGCCCCGCCCGCGCATGGCGCTCATTGTCGGCGGCGACAGCCGGCATGGCGCCTATGGCGCGGCGCACATCGCGCAGCTCGCTTACATCGCGGCGTCGCTCCTCGCGAGCGGGAGCGGCGTGATGGCCACCGCGTCGCGAC
>JALHNR010000475.1 GCA_022843525.1 Methylocystis sp.
GGCGCCGGCGCGGTATTGAATGCGAGCGGCGAAAGAAGCATCGAGCGCCTCGGCGGTCTTATTCACTCCATGCCGAAAACGGCGTTCCTTTTTCTCGGCGGCTGCGTCGCCATCGCCGCCCTGCCGCCGCTGAACGGCTTCGTCTCGGAATGGCTGGTCTTCCAGGCGATTCTGCTGAGCCCGGCGCTGCCGCAATGGACCGTGAAGCTCCTCGTTCCGGCGGTCGGCGTGGCGCTGGCGCTGAGCGCGGCGCTCGGCGCCGGCTGTTACATACGCGCCTATGGCGTCGCTTTTCTGGGGCGTCCCCGCAGCGAAGCGGCGCGCAGGGCGCACGACCCGGATCGCTGGTCGCTCGGCGCTATGGCGGTTTTGCTGACGCTGTGCCTCACGGCCGGTCTGCTGCCGAGCCTCGTCATCGACACGATCTCGCCCGTGGCGAAAGATTTTGTCGGCGGCCGCATGCCGACGCAGGCTGAACTCTCCTGGCTCTCGATCGCGCCCGTCGCCGAAAGCCGCAGCTCCTACAACGGGCTTCTGGTGTTCGTGTTCATTCTCTTCTCCGCCTATTCGGCGAGATGGGTCATCCACAAAGTCGGCACGGCGCGGTCGCGGCGCGCGCCGGCCTGGGATTGCGGCTACATCGAGACCAGCCCCATGACGCAATACACAGGCAGCAGCTTCGCGCAGCCGATCCGGCGCACCCTTGGCGTCATCGCCTTTTCGGTGCGGGAGCGCCTCGATATGCCCGCGCCTGGCGATACGCGGACCGCGCGCTTGAGCGTCGAAATCAAGGATCGGATCTTCGACTATCTCTATGCACCGCTCGCGCGGGCGGTGGAATCCTGCGCCACCGGACTGAACATCCTCAGTCTCCTGACGATCCAGGAATATCTCGCGCTGGTTTTCGCGGCGCTCGTCTTCCTCCTGGTCCTGGTGGCGATATGACGCTTCTTTTCAACCTCATGGCGCAGAGCCTCCAAATGCTTTTGGTGCTCGCGCTGGCGCCGATGCTTATCGGCTTTGTTCGAAAGATGAAGGCGCGTCTCTTGCGCCGCAAGGGACCGCCGATCATTCAACCCTGGCGCGATCTCATTCGGCTGCTGCGCAAGGAAGTCGTCCTCGCAGACAACGCGTCGTGGCTGTACCGCTGGGCGCCCTATCTGATCTTTGCGATGATCTGGGTCGCCGCATCGCTCGTGCCGACATTCGCCACGGGACTGACGTTCAGCTGGTCGGCCGATCTCATCGCCATCATCGCCCTGCTCGGCAGCGCCCGTTTTTTCCTTGCTCTCGCGGGGATGGACATTGGAACGAGTTTCGGCGGCATCGGCTCCAGTCGCGAGGCGATGTTCGGCTCGCTCGCGGAGCCGGCAATGATGATGATCGTCTTCACCGTCTCCTTTGTCGCCGGAACGACGCAGCTTTCCGAAATCGCCGCCTATATGGCCGGAAATCTGGAATTGCGCGCCTCGGTCGGCATGGCGCTCGTCGCGCTCCTCATCGTCGCCATCGCAGAAAATGGACGGATTCCCGTCGATAATCCGGCGACCCATCTCGAGCTGACGATGGTGCATGAGGCGATGGTTCTTGAGTATTCCGGGCGCTATCTCGCGCTCATTGAACTCGCCTCCGCGCTCAAACTGCTCCTTTATTTCTCGCTCATCGCCTGTGTCTTTTTCCCCGTTGGACTCGCCTCGCATGACGCGGGCGCGGAGGCGATGATGATCGGGCTTTGCGCTTACATCCTCAAGCTGGCGATCGGCGGCGGCGCGCTCGCGCTGTTCGAGACATCCACGGCCAAGATGCGCATTTTCCGCGTGCCGGACTTTCTCGGCGCGGGGCTGATGCTTGGTCTCCTGGCGACGCTGCTCGTTTTCGTGACACGGAGCCTCTGATGGAGCTTCTGAAAATCGACATCGCCCATGTGCTGGCGGGCGCGCTCCTGCTGACGAGCTTCATGCTGCTGTATCAAGACAGACTCTCGGGGTTGATCAACATCTACACGCTCCACGCCGTAATTCTGTCGCTGTCGGTCGCCTGGCAGGCCTATTACCAGGATGCGCCGCACCTCTATCTCACGGCCGCCATCGCAGCGATCTTCAAGGCGCTGATCATTCCCTTCAGCTTTCGCCACATCATCAAGCGCTTGCGTATCCACCGCACCGTGGAGGTCGTTGGCGGCGTCGGCATAACCATGCTCATCGGCATATTTCTCGTGGCGCTGTCGCTCGTCGTCATGCTGCCGGCGACCGCCTCCGCCGATCCGCTGTCGCGCGAAGACATTGCATTCGCCTTGGCGATCGTGCTGCTGGGGCTGTTGATGATGGTGACCCGACGCAACGCCGTGAGCCAGATTATCGGTTTCATGTCGCTGGAAAATGGTCTGGTTTTGGCGGCGGCAGGGGCGAACGGCATGCCGCTCGTCGTCGAGATCAGCGTCGCCTTTTCCATTCTCATCGCCTTCATCGTGATCGGCATCTTCCTGTTTCGCATCCGCGAGCGATTCGACAACGTCGACCTTTCTGAACTCGATCGCGTGCGCGGAGGACGTTCATGAGTTCCGATCTCTTCCTGGTCTCGAACGCGCTTGTCGGCATTCCGGCCGTCGCGACCATTGCCGTTGCGCTTGAACCGGCCTACCGACGCTCGGCGATCATCAACCTCTGCGCCTCCGGCGCGACGTTTCTCTTCGCGCTTGTGCTTCTCGTCGTCGAGCCAGAAAGCGGCGGCTATCTCTTTG
>JALHNR010000476.1 GCA_022843525.1 Methylocystis sp.
AGTTGGTTGTGATTCTCTGTTGGTTGCGAATCGACGGAGAATCGGATGGCCTGGACCGAAACCACTCGCGCACAATATGTCCGTGGCGGGATGCGGGATGCAAGTGATTGCACCGATGTGGAGTGGGCGATCGTCGAGCCGTTCATGCCGCCGCCCTCGCGCGTCGGGCGTCCGCGCACAACCTTGCTGCGCGATGTCTGGAACGCCATCCAATACATCGCCGCGACCGGCTGCCAATGGGCGATGTTGCCGAAGGATTTTCCGCCCTTCACCACCGTCCAGCACTACTTCTATCAGCTCCGCGACAGCGGCGCGCTCGATCTTCTCAACGAAGCGCTAGTTGACGCTGCGCGCGCGCTCGGCGGGCGCGCGGAGGAGCCCACGGCTGCCATCATCGATAGCCAAAGCGTCAAGACCACGGAAGCCGGCGGCCCGCGCGGCTTCGACGCCGGCAAGAAAATCAAGGGCCGCAAGCGCCACATCGTCACGGACACGCAAGGCCATATGCTCTCCGGGATCGTACACGAAGCGAGCATTCAGGACAGGGACGGCGCGCCGCGCGTCATCGGCTTCGCCTGCGAAAGTTTCCCGACCGTCACGCATGTCTTCGCCGACAGCGGCTACGCCGGCGAGAAACTCGAAGCCGCTCTGGCGAAGATGAACGGCCCCGTCATCGAAATCGTCAAACGCCCGGACGGCGCAAAGGGCTTCGTCCTCGTCGCACGGCGTTGGGTCGTCGAACGAACGCTCGCCTGGCTCAATCGCTGCCGAAGGCTCGCCAAGGATTGGGAAGCCTCAATCGCCTCATCCGAAGCATGGTTGCTCATCGCCTCCATCAGGCAGCTCTCCAGACGTATCGCTAGAACACCACAATCAAGATGTTAATTTTGAGTCCGACTCTAAGCCAAGTCTGGGCGACATTGAGGATGAGTAGCGCGCATGCAATGTACGCGAAAACGATGAGTTCGTGGGCTACGCTGGACAGATCCTTTCGCGCGAGAGCGTCATAGAATGGCTGATTCCAGGCGTTGAGCCGAATCTGGGCGTAGGCGGTTGCGCCAATTAGGGTTCATCGCGCCGCCGCGGCCAACGCTGGCGACCGCTCATTGATCCCGTAGCCGGAATGGGTATTGGCTGCGGCCAGAACCAACTCGAATTCCGAGCGCTCGCAGGCGTGAATGCGATAGAGCGGCTCTCCCTGTTCGACCTCGTCGCCGATCTTCTTGAACACCATGATCCCTGCTCCCTTGTCGATCGGAGCGCCCGCCATGCGCGCGAGCCGGTTGAGCCGCAGGCAGTCGATACTCCCAACGACGCCATCCTTGTCGGCCGTTATTTCTCCGGTCAACGCGCCATATGTGGACGGCCTCGGATGGCAAGCGTTTTTTGGGCGCTTCGAACGATTTGATCGGCTGCGGTCATATGTCCGGCCTATTTGCGCGGAGTTATGTCCGCTGGCCCTGATGAAGTCCGACGACCAGGATCCCTATCAAGATCGCGAGCTTTGCGCTCGTGGCGTGTAGCGGGTTGTTCCCGATCTTCGGTCGCGACCGTGTCGTTCATCACGTCTATTTTGCGCTTGCCAAACTCGAACGGCGAGAAGCCTCCTTACGCCTTGGCGAACATCTCGGCGCGAAAACATTCGCCGGTCTTCATCATAGCCCAGAGGATCCGAGCCAGCTTGTTGGCCAGCGCCACCGTAACCAGGCGCGCCGGCTTCTTCGCCAGCAACGCGACGATCCAGTTGCGCAAGGCACCTTTGCGCTTGCTGACAACGTTCAGCAGCGAGGTCGCTCCCAAGACGAGTTGCTTCCTTATATATCGATTGCCCTGCTTGGTGATGCCCCCGAGCGTCTGCTTGCCGCCGCTCGAATTCTGGCGCGGGGTGAGACCGAGCCAGGCGGCAAAATCGCGGCCCGATTTGAACACTCTCGGGTCGGGCGCGCTGGCTGTGATTGCCGAGGCGATGATTTTCCCAATGCCGGGAACCTTGTCGAGCAACTGGCTTCTCTCGCTTTGCGCATGAACACGGCCGATTTGCTTTTCCAGATCGTCGATCGATTTGTCGAGCCCCTCGAGATGTTGAGCCAGAACCTTTACGGCGGACTTGGCGGCCTCTGGAAGAGTCGTATCGGTTTCGGCCAACTCAAGCAATTCGTCGACACGGCCAATTCCCTTGGCGACAACAATGCCAAACTCCGAAAGATGGCCCCGCAGCGCATTGATGCTCATCGTTTGCTGCTTAACCAGCAGTTCGCGCGTCTTATGCAGCATCAGTGTGGCTTGTTGCTCCGCGCTTTTGATCGGCACGAAACGCATACCCGGACGCGACACCGCCTCGCAAATCGCCTCCGCGTCGACGGCGTCGTTCTTGCCGCGCTTGACATAGGGCTTGGTATAAACTGGCGGCATCAGCAGCACTTCGTGGCCTATCGTCTCGAGTTCGCGCGCCCAATAATGCGCCGAACCGCAAGCCTCCATGCCAATGAGGCATGGCTCGATCTGCGAAAAGAACTCGTGCATCTTCGAACGCCTCAACTTGCGTGTGATGGCGGGGTTGCCATCATTCGCCAGCGCGTGAACTTGGAAATAGTTTTTGGCCAGATCGACTCCGATTCTGATAAACTTTTTCACGGACGGTCTCCCTCTTTGTGGCGCCCCGAGCGGCTACACCTTGGCACTATGATGCCGTTGAGGAGAGGCCGTCCACACCATCAAGATCGGCG
>JALHNR010000477.1 GCA_022843525.1 Methylocystis sp.
GCTTGGAGGCTACTCGACGACCTGGCTGGCGCGGGCCGTGGGCGAGGGCGGCAAGGTCGTCACCTTCGAAGTCGATGCGCACCACGCCGAGGTCGCGCGCGCCAATATTGACCGCGAAGGCATGAGCGCGCGCGTCGATCTGCGCGTCGGCCCCGCGCTCGAAATGTTGCCGCTGCTTGAATCAGAGGGCGCGCAACCCTTCGATCTCGCCTTCATCGACGCCGACAAACCCAGCAACGCCGCCTATTTCGATTATGCGCTGAGGCTGTCGCGTCCCGGCGCGCTGATCATCGTCGACAATGTCGTGCGCGAGGGCGCCGTCGCCGATCCATCCGCCACGGACGATGGCGCGCTGGGAGCGCGCGCGCTGTTTGACGCCGTCGCCGCGGAAGGGCGGGTCGAAGCGACGGCGGTGCAAACCGTCGGCGCCAAGGGTTGGGATGGATTTCTGATCGCGCGCGTCAAATAGGACGCCTCGACAGCGCCCTTCAGACGCTGTCGAACGCCCGTTTGCTCCGCCGCTTGCGGGGCAGAGGCGCGCCGTCGGCTCCGAACAGGGCCGCTTCGACCTGGTTGCCGCTGTCGTCATAACGCCAGGAGATCCGCGCCGCGCCAAGATCTTTGCGGATCGTGGGCTTGCCCTCGGCGTTAAAATAGGCCTCTTCGACCTGATTGCCCTTGGCGTCATAGAAGCGCGCGACCCTGGCGGCGCCAAGGCTCTTGCGCTTCATCGGCCGCCCGTCGGGATCAAAATAGGTCTCGACGACCTCGACCCGTCCGCGGGTGGGGGCCGGGGCCGCAATGGCTTCAGGCGCGACGCGGATGTCGCCGTCGCTCGCGGCGGTCAGCTTCCCGCTCTGCGAGCAGCGCCGTTCTCCCGAGGCGGCGCTGCGCGCCCTCTTCGCGAGGCGCGGCGCCAGATGAGTTTTCTGTTCCATGATCCCAAATCGCTGCGCGGTCCGATGGCTTGTCGCAACCGCCAGTTTGAGAACTGTGCGGCGCGTGCTCTTTGCGATGCACGCTGACAAACGACGGATACGCTGGTCTGACTCTCCCCCGCCGGCGGCATGCCGACATAGGTGCGTGACGCCGCATTGCTGCGGCAAGCGTCAGATCAGGACGGGAGGGGCGCGGGAGCCGAGCGGCGGGGTCGACGCTTCTGGAGGACGAGACGTCTCGTCAAAGGCCAGTCCGATCGTCGAATAGGACGCGGCCGGGGGCGTCTCGCCGATGAACGGCGAGGCGGCGGTTGCGCCGCCGAGCGAGGCGCAATGCGCGACGCAACAGACGTCGCCGTGCCGCGCTGGACGCGCGGGCGTCGCCGGATCTCCGGAAATCGGTCCGGAAGCCTTGCTAAAGCAGACCGTGTTGGCAAAGAGGCCAGACCCGCGTCCGCTGAACGAAACGCCGACAGCGAGGCCTTGCAAAACAAACAGATAGGCGACGAGCAGCGCGACTGCCGTCGAACCATACTGCGATGTTTTGACTTCGCTGCGCGCGCTCATAGCCGTTCGAAGCTATTCACTGATCTTGTCAAGGTCAATGGCGCCGCCGCGCGCCGGCGGCGATTAAAGGTTTGGGCCACCCGAACTCAGGGGCTCCAGGGCCCCCCAGCTTCCGACGCGCGCTCGTAAGCCTTTTGCGCCTCGATCGCGTCGAACAGCGCGCGGAGCGCTTCCTTGACGCCGGCGCCGCTCGCCGATGAAAGGAGCAGGGGCGCCGGATGGCGCTCGTGCGTCTCAGGCCCGGCGGCGGCGATCGCCCGCTTCAGCCGCTCCCGCTGCTTCTTGAGATGATCCGCGTCGACCGCGTCGATCTTTGAAAGCGCGACGATTTCCGGCTTCTCGGCGAGACCGGCGCCGTAGGCGGCGAGTTCCCCGCGGACGATCTTGTAATCCTTGCCGGCATGTTCGCCGGTGGCGTCGATGAGATGCAGCAGCGCTCGGCACCGCTCGACATGGCCGAGAAAGCGGTCGCCGAGGCCGTGGCCCTCATGGGCGCCCTCGATCAGACCCGGGATGTCCGCCAGAACCAATTCTCTGTCGTCGCTGCGCACGACGCCCAGGCCGGGATGAAGCGTCGTGAAGGGATAGTCGGCGATCTTGGGCTTCGCCGCCGTCACCGTCGCCAGGAATGTCGACTTGCCGGCGTTGGGCAGGCCAATCAGCCCCGCGTCGGCGATGAGTTTCAGCCGCAGGATGATGGTGCGCTCCTGGCCCTCGAGGCCCGGATTGGCGCGGCGCGGCGCCCGATTGGTCGAGGTGGTGAAATGCGCGTTGCCGAAGCCGCCATTGCCGCCTTTGCAGATGACGACGCGTTGCCCGACCTCCGTCATGTCGGCGATGAGGGTTTCCCCATCCTCTTCAAAGATTTGCGTTCCGACCGGCACTTTCAGCACGGCGTCGGCGCCGCGCCCGCCGGCGCGGTTCTTGCCCATGCCGTGGCCGCCAGTCTTGGCCTTGAAGTGCTGCTGGTAGCGATAATCGATCAGCGTGTTCAGCCCGGCGACGCATTCGGCGACGACGTCGCCGCCGCGTCCGCCGTCGCCGCCGTCCGGCCCGCCGAATTCGATGAACTTCTCGCGCCGAAAAGAGACGGATCCGGCGCCGCCGTCGCCGGAGCGGACAAAAACGCGGGCCTGGTCGAGGAACTTCATCTGCCGCTCACGGTGAGAAGAATCGCGGCCGGCGGGCGCCGAACAGCGTATGAGCTTCGCCGCG
>JALHNR010000478.1 GCA_022843525.1 Methylocystis sp.
GCGGCCGCTTTGCGCAAAGACGTCGGTGCGGACTCGTCCTTAGAACGCCGGGCGACGCGCCGCGCCATGAAGAGCGCCAAGGCGACGCTCGCCGCGATCAGAAAAAGCACCGCAAAAAACTGCGCGCGTCGGCCGCTGTTGACGCGATCGACGACATTCGTCGTTCGGTCGGAAAGAAAGCTCGCCGAATCGCTGATCACGGCGGGCGCCCCGTCGAGCGCGGCGCGCCACAGCGAAGGCGAGAATAGACCGTCCGTGCGCAGAAAGAGATTCTTCGCAAAGAGTCCGCGCTGGCGCGCGACAATCGTGACGGCGACCTGCCGCGTCTCGAGCAACATGGCGCGCGCGCGTTTGAGAGTCGCGTCGACCGCGTCGTACAGGCGACGCTGCTCTTGGAGTTCGGCGTCAGCGCTGACGCGCGCAGCCGCGTCGGCGGATTCGGGCCCGTTCGACGTCGCTTCGGGCGCGGGGACCGGCGGCCCTCTCGCCGGCGGCGGCTTCGCGGCGCCGTTCTTTACAGCAGGTTTGGCCTGGGGCTTGGACTCCACCGGCTCAGGCGCTTTGGGAGCCTCTTTTGGCGGCTCCTGGGGTTTTGCGGCGGCGGGCGCAAGCTCCTTCAACCGCGCATCGATCGCGGCAAGACGCGGCGTCAGCTTTTCAATCGTTTCTTCCAAATCGTGCGGCAAGGGTTCGATACGCGCGCGCAGACTGCGCAGCATGGCGTCGGAAAGCTCGGGCTGCTCAAGCGCATTCTGCACCTCGTCCAACGTGGCGCGCGCGCGATCGAGACGCGCGTTGAACTGTTCGATCGAAGCCGGCGCGTCGTCGGCGTGCGAGCCTGTAGGGGCGAGCGTCGCAATCAGGATGGCGATCAGGAGCGTCAGTATGCGCACATGCATTCCTTGAGTGGAGCGAGCCGATCAAATCGGTTTCGAGCACGCGGGCGAAAGGTCAATCTTGCGGCGGTTCGAGTTCGTCGCGGTAGGACCGCTTGTCGCCGTTCCGGTCGACCACGGTCCATCCCCCCTGCCCATCCGGCGCGGCGGCGCCCTCGGCGACCCGCGCCTTGCCGAACCCGCCGGGAATGTCGAGCACATAGGCCGGCAGCGCAACGCTGGTCACGCGGCGCGAGAGCTCTGCGTAGAGTCGCCTGCCCGCCGCGAGGCTGAGCCGAAAATGCGCGGTCCCCGGCGCGAGATCTGGATGGTGCAGATAATAGGGCCTAATGCCCAAACCTGCCAAATCGCGCATCAGCCGCTCCAAGACGTCGACGTTGTCATTGACGCCTTTGAGCAGCACGGTCTGGGAGAGAAGGACTGCGCCGGCCTCGCGCAACTGAACGATCGCCGCGCGCGCCGGCTCGGTCAATTCGCGCGCGTGATTGACATGCAGGGCGAGGAAGAGCGTCTTGCCGCTTTCGCGAAGCGCGGCAAGCCGCTCGCGCGTCACGAGATCGGGCGCGACCGTCGGCGCGCGCGTATGGACGCGCAACAGCCGCACATGCGGGATCTCGGCAAGCCGCCGCGACACGGCGCCGAGACGACGCGCCGACAGCATCAAGGGATCGCCGCCGGTGAGGATCACTTCGAAAATCTGCGGTCGCCGCGCGATGTAGTCGAGCGCCGCCGCGACGTGAGGCTCGGGCAGCAGATCGCCCTTGCCGCGACCGACCGTCTCGCGCCGGAAACAAAAACGGCAGTAGACGGGACAGACGGACAGCAGTTTCAACAGCACGCGGTCGGGATAGCGATGCACGAGTCCTGGCAGCGGCGAATGCGCGTCGTCGCCGATCGGATCGGCGCGCTCCTGCGGCGTCGTGGCGGCCTCGCGAAGATCGGGGATAAACTGTCGCGCAATCGGATCATTCGGGTCGTCGGGGTCGATCAGCGCTGCGACTTCGGGTGTGACCGCGATGCTGTAGCGCTGCGCCACCTGATCGAGACCGTTGACCTCGCTCATGAGGCGCGCGTCAACCAGATCGGCGATCGAGGTAAGCGTGCGCGACGGCGCGCGCATGAGCGCAGTTGCGTCTCGATCCAGCGGCACGCATTTTTCCGCCGCGCAATCGCTCTCTCTCCCGCGAAGCGGGGGAGAGTTGGAGAGGGGGCGATGCGGTGTGCGCTCGGCTCGAATATATTCCCCCTCGCTTACCCTCCCCCGCTGCGCAGGAGAGGGAGGCGTCAAGCGTTCCGCGAAAAAATCATCCGCGCGGTTCGTTATTGCTTCGCCCCCCGCGCGGCGCGCTTGGCCAAGGTGCGCAGCCGCAGGGCGTTGAGCTTGATGAAGCCTTCCGCGTCGCGCTGGTCGTAGGTCCCGCCTTCCTCGAACGTGACAAGGTCCTGATCGTAAAGAGACCAGGGGCTTTCACGACCGACGAGCGTCGCCGAGCCCTTGTAGAGCTTGATGCGCACCCGGCCGGTGACATGCTCCTGGCTCTTGTCGATCGCGGCCTGCAGCATCTCGCGCTCCGGCGCGAACCAGAAGCCGTTATAGATCAGTTCGGCGTAGCGCGGCATCAACTCGTCTTTGAGATGCGCGGCGCCGCGGTCAAGCGTCAGGCTCTCGATTCCGCGATGCGCGACGAGCAGAATCGCGCCGCCGGGCGTCTCATACATGCCGCGCGACTTCATGCCGACGAAGCGATTTTCGACGAGATCCAATCGCCCGATGCCGTGGAGCCGCCCCAGATCATTGAGCTTGGCGAGAAGCGCCGCCGGCG
>JALHNR010000479.1 GCA_022843525.1 Methylocystis sp.
TCGTAAAGGCCAACAAGAGCGCGAAGAAGGCGTCGCGGCTCGGCGCGCCGCCGAGCGGTCCCGACATTCAGGCGAACAATCGCATCAAGCTGCTCGGCGTGTTCGACACCGTCGGCTCCTATGGGGTGCCCGCCGGTTTCAGCGGGCTTGCGCCGCTCGGCCGCTACGTCACGCTGGCGGTGTTCGGCGGTTTTGAAGACACGCAGCTCGGTCCGCATGTCGACCACGCGTTGCACGCGATTGGCGTCGACGAGCGCCGGCGTCCGTTTACGCCGACCTTCTGGACGGTGAAGAAGGGGGAACCGCATCCCTCGAACATCGAGCAGAACTGGTTTCCGGGCGTCCATTGCAACGTCGGCGGCGGCTATCCGGAATCGGGGCTTTCCGACATTGCGCTGATCTGGATGATCGCGCGCACGCAGGCGCTGACGGGGCTCTCCTTTGACGCGGCCGCAATTAAGCGCGCGCTGAAGCCTAACATCGACGGCGACATTCCCGATTCCGCCGAGAAATATCCGATCGACAGGCATTTTCCGCGCAGCCGCGAGATCTTCCCAGCCGGGGCGCCGGCGAATAGTCTTGTCACCGCCGGCGGGGACCCCGGGGAGGAGCAGGTCAACGAAAAGGTCCATTGGAGCGTGCTGGCCAAGCTTGGCAGGAGCTGCAACATCTATGGCGCGGCGAACGCCCGCTACGATCCTCCGAATCTGAAGGAGGCGATGGCGCGGCTTGGCCCCGACCTCGCGGGAAAGATCGCCGCGATCACGCCGGAAGAGCAGGACATGCTGCCGCCGGAGCTGGCGTCGCTTGCTCGAGTCAGCGCGTGACCCCTTCGGCTCGATCGTCGCGCCAAGCGTTTTTCCGCTTGGCGGCGTGCCGGCGAGCGGCTATAAGCGCAGGAATTCGTGGCGCGCGGCCGGCAGGTCCCGCGCCGCGATCGTTTTGCGGCGCGAGTCATTCGCGACGCGAGTCAGAGGGGCGATCACACGCCCCAGCACAGCCCGGTAGCCGAATGGTCAATCCGTTTCAATTCCTGCAGGGAGTCCGCGCCGAAGCGGGCAAGGTCACCTGGCCTTCGCGGCGCGAGACGCTCATCACGACCGGCCTCGTCATCCTGATGGTGCTATTCGCAAGCTTGTTTTTCGTCGTCGTCGATTCGGCGCTGCGTTTTGGCGTTGGGCTGATGCTGGGCGTCGGTCAATAGACAATTGGAGCTAGTCGCGCCGCTATGAGCATGCGCTGGTATATCGTTCACGCCTATTCGAACTTCGAAAAGAAGGTCGCCGAGGCGATCCGCGAGGGCGCGGCGCAGCGCGGACTCGCCGACCAATTCGAAGAGATTCTGGTCCCGACCGAACAGGTCATGGAAGTGCGGCGCGGACGCAAGGTCTCCGCCGAGCGCAAATTCTTCCCCGGCTATGTGCTGGTGAAATGCGAACTCACCGATCAGGTGTTCTCGCTCATCAAGAATACGCCGAAGGTCACGGGCTTTCTGGGCGCCGATAACAAGCCGATGCCGATCAGCGAGGAAGAGGCCCTGCGCATCAAGGGCCAGGTCGCCGATGGCGTCGAGCGGCCAAAGCCGACGATCATGTTCGAGGTGGGCGAGACCGTGCGCGTCGCCGACGGGCCTTTCGCTTCTTTCAACGGTCTCGTCGAGGAAATCGACGAGGCGCGTTCGCGCCTCAAGGTCGCCGTGTCGATCTTCGGCCGGCCGACGCCGGTCGAGCTGGAGTTCGCCCAGGTCGAGAAGGTTTAAGGCCTAACGCGCGGGCGATCTATCCGGCCCGCTTTCGCCCCTAGCGCCGCCGTCCGCGGGCGCATCTTTCCGCTCAGGGGGCGCGACGGCGCAACCCTGAACTCGGCACGCCGGGCAAACGCCGCGCCATCCATAATAATAGAAGCCGATCCCCGCGAGCAGGCCAGCCCAGCCGAGCAGCGTCTCTCCCATGTATAAATTGGAGAAGATCATCGCCGCGAGTCCGGCGGCCATGAAGGCGAGGCGCTTTGCGTAATCTGACATGCAGGCTTCCTTTCCTCGATGGAGGTGGGAAGCCGGAGTCAAAGGCGCAATGCGGCGCTATGTTGGGTGGGCGCATTTCCGCAGTCGATGGAAGCCGCGATGAGCGACGAGCCCGAAAATTTTACGCTGGCGCTGCTGCGCAAGATCGACGGGAAGGTGGACGGCCTTCGCGAAGAGATGGCGACGAAGAGCGACGTCGCTAACGTCCGCTCCGAGGTCCATTCGCTGCGCGCGGATGTCGCCTCCGACCTGATCAATCTGGAAGAGCGCATCGATGAGCGCTTTAAGGCGCAGGAGAGGCGCTTGAGCGACCAGATTTCCGGACTGCGCCGCTCGGTGATGGAATATCACTCCTAGCAGATCGGCCACGGCGTTCTGCTGACCGAATTCGAGGAGCGCCTGCGCCGCCTCGAGCAGCATGTAGGACTCACGCCCGAGGGGCATTGAGGCTCGCACCAGCAGCAATCAGTTGCTTTTCCCGATCTCGTCAGTATAAGTCGCAAGCCCTCTCGCCGAGGGCTTTTTTCGTTCCCTCCATTGGAAACGAAAAACATACGTGGCGGGTCTGCCCTGACGCCATCGGGGAGCTCCAGACCGGACCACGAACTGCAACCGGCGCCGACGCGTGAAAAATCGCGGCGGGCGCCAATCGTTGGAGAAAGCAAATGGCGA
>JALHNR010000480.1 GCA_022843525.1 Methylocystis sp.
GCCCTTTCGGCGCCGCAGTCCCGACTGCGATCGTCGGGAGCGGTCAGTTCGCGCAGCGTTCGGACAGAAACTTCGCGTCGATCGTGAAGCCTGAGCGAGTCCCCTTCGCCGTTGCCTTGGACTGCGCGCGATACCAGCTCTGGAAATCGCCGGTGAACAGCAGACTCGTGATGTCGCGCGCGTCCTTCGGGCCGCATTCGATCGTGACGATGATCTGATCATTCGCGTGCGTAACGGAAGGCTTTGCGCAGCTTTCGTCCTGCGCGCCGATGATGCTGTCGCCCTCTTCGATGCAGACGTCATTGGTCTGCAGCCCGATCTCTGGCGAGATCGTCGAAACGCGCCAAAGGCCCGGCCGGCGCTTTGGCAATTCAGCGTCGCTCGCCAGGGCAGGCGAGTGCGCGCCCGCAAACAGCAAGAGAGCGACGACGAGGCCGGAGGCAAAAAGTTGCGGGTGTTGCATCTCCCTTCCTTATCGCGAAAGCGCATGTCGATCTACGTGCTGCTGCCGCTGTGGCCGATGGCTGCCGCTGTTTCCCGGCGCCAACAGGAGATTGTCCTGTTGCATCTCTTAGCCTGACGAACATAGGCTTTGAGAGCATGTATGCGACGGGGTTCGACCGATGAGATTACCCAATCAAAGACGCATCGGTCGCTGCCTTGCGCTTGTCTCCGGAGCAATGCTTTTCGTCTTTCCGTCAGTGGCCCCAGTGTTCGCAGCTGAATTGTCGCGCGCGCAGGTCGAGCAAAGGGTCGCAGCAGCGCATGGCGCGCCGATTGATCTTTCAAATCTCGATCTTTCAGGCGTCGATGTCTCGGGCCTTAACCTGCATAGCGCAGACTTCTTCTCCACCAAGCTCGCGGGCGCGAAGCTGGCGAAGGCCGATCTGTCGGGCGCGAATTTCACGCGCGCCGATTTGCAGAACGCCGACTTCTCGGGCGCTCAGATGAAAACCGCGACGCTCTATGCCGCGCTTCTCGACGGCGCCAGTTTTGCCGGCGCCGATCTCTCAAATGCGCGCATCATTGGCGGCGGCAAGGGCGTGAACTTCCGCAATGCGAAGCTGATCGGCGCGGATCTCGGCGCCGATCCGGCCAATCAAGGCATGGTTCCCGTGCGCGCCGAACTCCCTGACGCCAATTTCGACGGGGCGGACCTTACGCGAGCCAATCTCACCCATGCGGTTCTTACCGGCGCCAATTTCACTGCGGCGATCGTCACTGGCGCACGTTTCGACTATGCGGTGCTCGACGGCTCGAACCTTTCTCTCGGGCGCTGACCCCTGCGGGCTGATTGCCGAACATTCCTGCGTCGCCAGGGAATATTTCCGCGAGACGCAAAGAGAGCGGTGCATTATGAGCGCCCCACGTGTCTCCATAAATGTGGGTATTATGAACGCCAAAGGCCAGCGGTCCGTTCTTCGGGCGCCAATCGCTCTGCTTGCGTGCTGGCTGATTGGCGCCGCGGCCCATGCTGGCGATATCGAACGCGGCCGCTACCTCATCGAAGCGCTGACGGCCTGCGACAACTGCCATACGCCGCGCGGCGCAGCAGGCTATGATCTCTCCAGTCGCTTCTCCGGCGGCGCGCAGACATTCTCCGACAAATCCTATGTCGTGCGCGGTCCCAACATCTCTCCAGACAGAGAGACCGGCGTCGGCGCGTGGACCGATGAAGAATTGCGCGCCGCGATCGTCGACGGCGTCGGGCGGGATGGCCGCCTTGCGCCCGTCATGCCGTCGGACTCGTATAAGCCGCTGACGCCGAGCGATCTTGACGCGATCATCGCCTTTCTGCGCTCGGCGACGCCAGTCCACGCGCCGCTTCAGGCGCCGCAGCAGCGTAGCGGCGACTGGACGCCTCGTCTGATGCCCGGAGCGGCGGCGCCCTTCGATGAGGCGTCTCTTGCCGACAAAAACACGCGGGGCCTCTATGTCGCGTCGCTTGCTCGCTGCATGTCTTGCCACAGCGAGGAGATCGACGGCGCGCCTGATTATCAAAATCGTCTCGGCGCGGGCGGAAAGACCTTCCGCAACGCCGCCGGCGTCGTCGTCGCCTCCAACATCACGTCGCATCCGGTAAAGGGCGTCGGCGCCTGGTCGGACGATGAGTTGAAGCGCGCGATCACACAGGGCGTGGCGCGTGACGGCGCGCTGCTGAAGCCGCCGATGTCGACGCTCTCCAAGGCGCATTTTTCGAAAATGTCGCCCGATGATCTCGACGCGCTCGTCGCCTGGTTACGGACGATTCCGCCAAAGGAATGAGCTAACGCGGCTTCGACGCGGCGTCACGGATCGCTTCCGCGAGGTCGCCTTCGAAAAGCATCGCCGAACCGTAATGCGTCTCGATATCGAAGGGCCGCTTCTGATTCATGTCGAGCGAGGCGCTGTGCAAGGCGATCAGACGGCCGTCTTCGGTGAAGAGGCCGGAACCCGAGCCGCCATAGCCGTCATTGCAGTCATGACGCACGCGACGAATGTGACCTTCGGAGGGTTCGTCGACGCGATAAACATCGCATGACTCAGTGGTGGCCGCGAGGCGGGTATTGGAATGTCCGGCCGGCGAAACCATTACGACCTTGAAGCGCGCGCCGGTGGCGATATCGCTGACGTCCGGCGCGGGCTGGGGTTTCACAGTTTCAGGCGTTGGCTGAAGCAGACGCAGCAAGGCCCAGTCGTCTGTGATGTGCAG
>JALHNR010000481.1 GCA_022843525.1 Methylocystis sp.
CGCCTTCGAGAAAATCAAAACAGTCATGGGTCATCTCGCGTGTCGCCGGGGGCGAGCGCTCTTCGATCTCAAAGGGAATGGCGTCGCCATGCGCGGCGCGAAACCATTCATAGCCGGTGAGCAGCACCGCCTGCGCGAGATTGAGCGAAGCGTAGGCGGGATTGACCGGAAATGTGAGGATGGCGTCGGCAAGCGCGACGTCGTCATTGTCGAGGCCGGTGCGCTCCGGCCCAAACAGCACGCCATGCTTTTCGCCCGCCGTGATGCGCGCCGCCGTGCCCGGCATGGCCTGAGCCGGGGTGAGCACCGGCTTCATCTGGCCGCGTCCGCGCGCCGTCGCGGCGTAGACGAAGGACAGATCCTCGATCGCGTCGCGAACGCTCTCGTAGAGCTTCGCGCTTTCCAGGAGATGCACGGCGCCGGCGGCGGCCGCATAGGCGCCCTTGCGATAGGCGCCGGTGCGCGGCCAGCCTTCGCGCGGCGAGACGAGGCGCAAATCGGAGAGGCCGAAATTGGCCATGGCGCGGGCGCACATGCCGATGTTGACGGCGAGCTGCGGACGCACGAGCACAATCGCCGGCCCCCCGGAAAGGGCGGTTTTGCTGCGATCCGTTCCCGCCCCGACCAATTCGACTCCTCGCCCCAAAGCGGCCGGCAAATTAGGGCGGAAAGCCTTCGGGGGGAAGGGCGCTTCGGCGCTTACCCGAAGGCCCCTGGATTGCTACCCAAATCCTGTAGTCGACGCTATAAGGCGCGCGGCACAGAGGAGCGGATGCATGCGGAAGATCAAGGTTGCGAATCCCGTCGTCGAACTCGACGGCGACGAAATGACCCGCATCATCTGGGCCGCCATTAAAGAAAAACTCGTTCGGCCCTATCTCGATATCGATCTTCTTTACTACGATCTCTCGATCCAAAACCGCGACGCCACGAACGATCAGGTGACGGTCGACGCGGCCTACGCCATCAAGGAGCATGGCGTCGGGGTGAAATGCGCGACGATCACGCCCGATGAGGCGCGCGTGAAGGAATTCCAGCTCAAGGAGATGTGGAAATCGCCGAACGGCACGATCCGCAACATCCTGGGCGGCGTCATCTTCCGCGAGCCGATCATCTGCAGGAACGTGCCGCGATTGGTGCCGGGATGGACGCAGCCGATCATCGTCGGCCGTCACGCCTTTGGCGATCAATACAAGGCGACCGACTTTAGAGTGCCTGGCAAAGGCCGTTTGACGATCAAATTCGAGGGCGTTGACGGCGACGTCATCGAGAAGGAAGTCTTCAATTTCCCCGGCTCCGGGGTCGCGCTGGCGATGTATAATCTTGACGAGTCGATCAGCGAGTTCGCGCGCGCGACGTTCAACTACGGGCTCACGCGCAGATATCCGGTCTATCTCTCGACCAAGAACACGATCCTCAAGGCCTATGACGGCCGGTTCAAGGACCTCTTCCAGCAGATCTACGACGCCGAATTCAAATCGCAGTTCCAGGCGTTGGGGCTGACCTATGAGCATCGTCTGATCGACGATATGGTCGCCTCGGCGCTCAAATGGTCGGGCGGCTACATCTGGGCGTGCAAGAATTACGACGGCGACGTTCAGTCAGACACCGTTGCGCAGGGCTTCGGTTCGCTCGGTCTGATGACGAGCGTGCTGATGACGCCCGACGGCAAGACCGTCGAGGCCGAAGCCGCCCACGGCACGGTCACGCGCCATTATCGCGAGCACCAAAAGGGACATGAGACCTCCACCAACTCGATCGCCTCGATTTTCGCCTGGACGCGCGCGCTCGCGCATCGCGGCAAGCTCGATGGGAACGAGGATCTTGTCCGTTTTGCCCGCACGCTTGAGGAAGTGTGCGTCGCGACCGTCGAGTCGGGCTTCATGACCAAGGATCTCGCCCTGCTCGTCGGCTGCAATCAAAGATGGCTGTCGACGACAGGATTCCTGGACAAGATCGACGAAAATCTGCGCAGAGCCATGGAGTGAGCGGCGGCGCGGGGAATGATTGTATGTGGCGCCCGTCGCAGCTATATAGGCGTCGCCTATAGGCCAATTAAGGATTCGCGAGATGGCGGTGGATCTGGAAGAAACGTATAAGCCTTCCGAAGACGAACCCTTCATGTGCGATCGGCAGCGCGAATATTTCCGGCGCAAACTGCTGGCTTGGAAGGAGGACATTCTGCAAGAGAGTCGCGAAACGCTGGCCACTCTGCAGAATGAAAACGAAAACCATCCTGATCTTGCAGATCGCGCGTCGTCCGAAACCGACCGCGCCATCGAACTGCGCGCGCGCGACCGGCAGCGCAAGCTCATCGCCAAAATCGATTCGGCGCTGACGCGCCTCGACGACGGCAGTTACGGCTATTGCGAGGAAACGGGGGAGCCGATCTCCCTCAAGCGCCTCGACGCCCGTCCGATCGCGACACTGTCGATCGAGGCGCAGGAGCGTCACGAACGGCGCGAAAAAGTCTATCGAGACGATTAGTCCGAAACCTTCGGGGGAAAAGTAAAGGGCGTCGCCGCTGGCGACGCCCTTTTTCATTCCTTCTGATCCGGGCGGCCGAGCAACCTCGCCATCTCCGCTTCGAGCGAATCCAGCGGATCGACGTCCGCCGGAGCCGCCTGTGGCGGGGCAGGTGGCGGCGGGGGAGGCGGCGGCGCCGCAGGCTTGGGCGGCGGGGGCGCAGGC
>JALHNR010000482.1 GCA_022843525.1 Methylocystis sp.
AAATCTTTTCGGGCGCGCTGTCGGACTGGTTTGGACGGCGCAAGCAGCTGGCGATCATCGGCTATGGGCTTGCGGCGCTCACCAAGCCGATGTTCCCGCTCGCGCCGAATGTCGCCTGGGTCATGGCCGCCCGCTTCATCGATCGCGTCGGCAAGGGCATACGCGGGGCGCCGCGCGACGCGCTCGTCGCCGATATCGCGCCGCCCTACATTCGCGGCGCGGCCTTCGGACTTCGCCAGTCGCTCGACACGATCGGCGCCTTTCTCGGGCCGGCCGTCGCTGTGGCCGCGATGTGGTTCTCGGCCAACAGCATCCCTTTCGTCTTCTGGATCGCGACGATTCCGGCGGCGCTCGCGGTTGTGGTCCTGGCGCTCGGCGTGCGCGAGCCGGAAGCCTCCCGTCCGCCGCGGCCGGCGCGCTTTCCGCTGCACATCGATGAAGTCCGTCGGCTCGGCGGCCCCTTCTGGATCGTTGTGGCGATCGGCGTCGTCTTCAGTCTGGCGCGCTTTTCCGAGGCTTTCCTGATTCTGAAGGCGCGCGACGTCGGACTGCCGGTGGCGCTCGCGCCGCTGGTGCTCGTCGCGATGAATGTGGTCTACGCCGGCGCCTCCTATCCGGTTGGCGCCTTCTCGGATCGCGGCGATAGAAAAACGCCGCTGATGGCGGGCCTTGTCGCGCTGATCGCCGCCGACGCCGCCCTGGCGTTCGCCGAGCACATGCCGCTCGTGTGGCTGGGCGTGGCGCTTTGGGGCCTGCATATGGGCCTCACCCAGGGGCTTCTCGCCGCGCTCGTCGCCGACGTCGCGCCGCTCTCGCTGCGCGGCTCGGCCTTCGGGGTGTTCAACCTTGCGAGCGGGGTCGCGCTGCTCGCCGCCAGCGCCGGCGCCGGAGCGCTCTGGGACGCCTTTGGACCCCCGGCCGCCTTCTGGGCGGGAGCGCTTTTGGCGTCGCTGGCGCTCGTCGGGCTCGCGGCGGGCGGCGGTCGGATCGGGCTGTCCCCAGGCCGAGATGAGCTGGCGCGTTAACGACTTTGGGCCCAAAATCCGGCGCGTTAACCGCTGGCTAAGCATGTCAATTAAACATTGAAAATGAACGATAAATTATCGCAATTGCGCCATTGTTGATCATTCATTTCAGAACTGGCGGGGGCGCTGGCGTTTCAAAAACGCACCATCGAGGTTCTAATGAAAAAACCAGCTTTCGGCCTCGCCGTCGCGACATGCCTGGCCGCCCTGTCGGCCTCAGCCGCAGACCTGCCTTCGCGCAAGGAGCCGCCGCCGGTCTATCTTCCGCCGCCGCCAATCTTCACCTGGACGGGAATCTACGCCGGTCTCAATCTTGGCGGCGGCTGGCTTGATCGATACGACTATGGACATTGGCTGGCGCCCTCGAGCGCGTCGAACACCGGCGGCGTCGTCGGCGGCGCCCAGATCGGCTATAATTATCAGCTCAGCCCGCTCTTCGTCGTCGGTCTCGAAACCGATTTTCAAGGATCGAGCGTCGGCGGCGGCGGCAATCAGGGGTGGGGCGCAACGCGCAGCGTCGACTGGTTCGGCACCGTGCGGGGGCGCGTGGGCGTGTCGATGCTGAACGCGCAGCTGCTCCTTTATGGCACCGGCGGCTTCGCCTATGGCGACCTGCGTCTCAACTACGGATGGCTTGGCTCTCAGGCCCGCGTGGGAACCGGGTGGACGGCGGGCGGCGGGCTCGAATACGCCTTCCTCCCGAACTGGTCCGCCAAGATCGAATATCTCTACACAAACATCGGCGCGAATTACGATTCGATCTACGTTGCGCCTTTCATCGTCGAATCCCAGCAGCGCGCGCATCTCAATACTGTGCGCGCCGGCGTCAATTATCGCTTCAATTGGCTCCTTGCGCCTCCTGGGCCGCCGATGGCGGCCTACTGAACGCGAATGCTACAAGGATGAGCGACAAAAGCCCCGGCGACGGGGCTTTTGCATATGTGGCCGTCGAAGGCGCCGCCCGCGTAGTTGCGGCGCCGCAACAATTGAACTATCTGCTTTGGAAGCGTTCCGAGAAGAAATTGGCCGCACGCGAGAGGGTTCTACATGGCAGACGCCGACACTGACGGGCTCGCCGCGCGGCGGCCGCTGTCGCCGCATCTGACGGTCTTCAAGCCCATCCTGACGATGATGATGTCGATCGCGCATCGAATCACCGGCGCGGGGCTTTACGTCGGCATGGCGCTTCTGGCGCTGTTTCTGCTCGGCGCCGCGGTTGGCGGCGGCGCCTTCTCCGCCGTATCCTGGATCGGGTCGGGCTTCATCGGCAATCTGCTGGTGCTGATGATCGTTTGGGCGATTTTCCACCATCTGCTCGGCGGCGTGCGTCACGCGCTCTGGGATCGCGGGCTTTACATGGACGCGAAGGGGCGGGAACTGCTGGCGCAGGGGACGCTGGTCGGCGGCATCCTGTTGACGCTGCTCGTCTTCATCTTCAAGACGCTGGCGAGCTGAGCGGAGCGAACTCATGACGGTTGCGACAAGGTTCAAGAGCGGTCGAACCGGACCCGGCGACGCCTATGTCTCCGACCATAGCGGTTCGACTCATGCGCGCTTCATGCGGCTGACGTCTTATGCGCTGGTCCCGCTTGGCGTGCTGAGCGCCTGGTGGATTCTTGGACTTGCCGGCAAGTCGCTTGCGGGCGTGCGGGCCGAAATCG
>JALHNR010000483.1 GCA_022843525.1 Methylocystis sp.
AGCCTTCCGAAGCCTGGTATGGCCGATCAGGCGGGCACGGCCATCACCAGCGTGGCGGATGCTTTGTAACGACGACGCCGACGCACCACACGCGCGGCATCCGTCATTGGCGCTATCCGTGCCCCCACCACCAGCGCAGGCATCTCAATCCCTATCACCCTCCGCATCACCGGCTCCATCCCCACCATTGAGGCGCATGGCGAAAGAAAAAGCTCCGCAAGGCATGGTTCTGCGTGCGGGGCCGCCTTGAGACTTCAAGGCAGGATGATTGAATTCGTGAGCGCGTCGACCCGCACGGGCTTCAAACGGCCGGCGGGTCCGCTGGACCGTAACTTGCTATCGCCTGTCAATGTTGAATCTTGAAGGCGATCACGATGGCGTTCACTGCGATCTGTAACACCGGCGCCGTGAGCGAAGGCGGCATGGGCCTCTTTCACGCCGGCAAAAAGAGCGTGCTTCTGGTCTGGCCGACCGGCGGCGAACTCAAGGCCTATCGCGGGCGCTGTCCGCATGCGGACATGCCGTTGAGCGAGGCGACCTTCAACGGCCAGACCGTCACCTGTCCGCACCACCAATGGGGGTTCGACAGCACAAGCGGCAAATGCGTGACGCATCTCGTCCGCAATACGCTCCACCCCTATGCGCTTCGCGTCGAGGGCGACGAGATTCAGGTCGACGTCGGACCGGTCAGGCCGGCGCGCACGTCGGCGCCGGCGTGATTGCGAACTGCAGTCGCGCGCACAGACTTGCGCTCAGCTAGACCAACGGAAGTCCCGCGCCCGTCCGATCGCGCGCGGCCAGCGAGCGGGCGCAGCTTTGCGCCCTGCCCCGCGTCGGATTTACGCAGCCTTCTTTTGCAGCTCGGCAATATAAGCCGTCGCCTTTTCGACAAGCGCGGCGATCCGCTTCTGCACGACCGGCAGATTGTCCTTCGCCTTGAGAAGGGCCGACTGCAGCTCGGTGATAGCCTTTATCGTCAGGGGATGCGTCTTCAGCTTCGTCCACTCGGCGCGCAGATCGAGATTCGCCAGCCCGGCGAGCGTCTTCTCGGTCAGCGGATGCGACTTCACCGCCTCGACCTTGGCCTTAAAGTCAATCGTCGAAAGATAGGCCAGCGCCGCCTTTGAACTTTCCTCGGCATGCTTGCGCGCGACGGGAAGAAATTTGACAAATTTCGCGGCGCCGCGCTTCGTCTCGCGCAGGGCGGCCTCGGTCAGAACATTGGCCTTCAGCAGGGCGTAGAGCCTCGCGTTCAGCTTGCGCAGCTCTCCTTCGAGCCGCAGGATCGTAAACTCCTGCTGCCTGAGCTGGTTGACGGCGCCCTCGTGCAGCGAATTGACGCGCTGCAGCTCCGTTCTGACGCGCTGCACCTCCGCCTCAAGATCATTCACATGATCCCTGATGGCGTCGACCATCGGGAAAGAAAACTTACCGGCCTCGAGGTCAGCCAGTGCGCGTTCGCCTTGCGTGTTCGTAGCCATGCTCACTCCTCTCGCTCCGTTCGAACGACCATCGGCGGCCGATGGTTAAAACTTCGTTTCGCCCGGCGAAAACATCGGCAGTTTTTACAATGGTGCATCGTCGCGGCGCCATGGCGCAGTCTACACCCGCCGCGACAGCGAGCGCAGGAACCCCTGCATCTCGTCCGTGAGATCGGTCTCGATCGCCGGAGCCATCTTCAGCAACATATTGGCGATGAAGGCCTGATCATTGCGCGTCTCAGCGAGGCATTCCTGCAACTCCGGCACGCTGTCCTCGATATGGGCCATGAAGGCGACGCCCTTCTCCAGGGTCTCGGTCCATTTGGCGCGCGTCCACAACGCCAAGGGATAGACGATCTCATGCACGAAATTCGATTTGCGCGCCTTTTCGAAGAAGCGCAGTCCGGCGTTCCAGTTCTCTCGCGCGCGCATCGGCGGCGGCGGGATCTCGCCTGCAAGCATTTTCTGCGCGGCCTGCCCGACATGATCTTCAAGGCTCATCGGCGAGGCGATGGGCGAACGAAAACTCCACAGCGCCGTCGATCCTGGATATTCGGGGCCGAGCTGCTCGGTGAGCGCCGCGTCAACCTTTTCAACCGCTGCCTTGTCGCCTTTCAGCGCCGCCGCCATGCAAAAGGCGAAGAGCGCGTCTCCCCCGTAATTCACCGCCGCCGCGCCTTTGATCTGCTGCGGCGCCAGTTTCGGCGTCACGCCGTCGGCGGGGACCTCGACGTCGCCCGCGCGCAGCGCCGTGATGAAACTCGTGATCTCGAGCCACGGCACATAATTCGCGATGAAGGCGTCGGGATCGACATGCACGATCGCGAGATTGAGCGGTTGCTTACGCTTTTGCAGTTCCGCCATATCGGTCATAGAGCGCCTTTCATTCTTCGGCGAGCAGCACGCCGGTGAGGCAGACGTCGCCCTCGTCGACGACGAGTTTGATCGGCGTCAGCCGTTGGCCCTGACAGGGGCCGATGAAGCAGTGGCCGGTGTCGATGTCGAACTGCGCGTGATGCCTGCCGCATTCGAGGAAATTGCCTTCCTCGTCCATGAACTGGCCGGGAATGACGTCGAGCCGCTCGCCTTCATGCGGGCAGGCGTTCTCAAAGCCATAGAAATTGTTGCCCTTGCGCGTGATCAGGATCGGATAGGGGGCGGCGTCGCCGCTCGC
>JALHNR010000484.1 GCA_022843525.1 Methylocystis sp.
CGAAGGTCGCCGGCGTCGCGCTGATCGTCGCGCCGCATTTCTTCGCGCCGCAGCCTGCGACGCCCGAGAGCACGGCGCCGGCGGAGCTCGCCGCGCGCTTCGCCGCCGCCTCGCTCGCCGTTCAGGCGATCAGCTGGGCGCTCGCCGGCGCGCTCGCCGGTCTCGTCTGGCGACTCCAGTCGCGCCAACAGGAACCCTCATGAGCGCTAAAATCCCTGCAACGATCGTCACCGGCTTCCTTGGCGCAGGTAAGACGACGCTCATTCGTCACGTTCTCGAAAACGCCAAGGGTCGACGTCTGGCGCTCGTCATCAATGAATTCGGCGACGTCGGCGTCGACGGCGAAATCCTGCGCGCCTGCGGCGTCGAAAACTGCCCGGAAGAAAACATCGTCGAACTCGCCAACGGCTGTCTGTGCTGCACCGTCGCCGATGATTTCATCCCGGCGATCGAAGCGCTGCTCGCGCATGACAAGCGTCCTGACCACATCATCATCGAGACGTCCGGACTGGCGCTGCCCAAACCGCTCGTCAAGGCGTTCGATTGGCCGGCGATCCGCTCGAAGCTGACGGTTGACGGCGTCATCGCCGTCATCGACGGCAAGGCCGTGGCGGAGGGCCGTTTCGCCGACAATCTCGATGCGATCGCCAAGGAGCGCGAAGACACGCAGACGATCGATCACGATAATCCGCTTGAAGAGGTGTTTGAAGATCAGCTCGCCTGCGCCGATCTCATCATCCTCAACAAGATCGATCTGCTGGGCGCCGACGAAGAACGAGATGTCGCAAACCGTTTGGCGCGAGGCGCCCGAAAAGCGGCGAAGATCGTGCGCGCCAGCGGCGGGCGAGTCGATCCGCTCGTGCTGCTCGGCCTGTCGGCGGCGGCGGAGGATGATCTGGCGACCCGTCCGTCGCATCATGACGCCGAGCCCGAACATGATCACGACGACTTCGACAGTTTCGTTGTCTCTCTCTCGGCCGTCGCCGATCCGGCGGCGCTGGTTGCACGACTCGCTGAAGCGGCGCGCGCGCACGACGTGCTGCGCATCAAGGGCTTCGTTGAAGTCGTCGGCAAGCCGATGCGCCTGCTCGTGCAAGGCGTCGGCGCGCGCATCGAACATCACTTCGATCGGGCCTGGAAGCCCGATGAGCAGCGCATGAGTCGCGTCGTGATCATCGGCGAGAAAGGCCTCAATCGCGACGCGGTGATCGCGACGCTGGCGCAGCCGTGATACGCCATGCATCTTCTCCCGCGCGATCTCCATAATCTCGACGACGCCGGCGGCGCGGTCGATCTCGGTCAATCTCCCGCGGAATTCGTGTTTCTGTCCTTCTCTGATTCAGAGCTGCGGCTGCTGGCGCGACTTTATGAGCAAAGCGGCGCGACTCTCCCGAGCTTTCGCTGCGCGTCGCTTGCGCAGTTGAAGCACCCCTACTCCGTCGATCTCTATCTCGACACTGTGGCGCGGCATGCGCGGCTGATCGTCGTGCGGCTGCTCGGCGGCAAAGAATATTGGCCCTATGGCGTCGAGCAGCTCGAGGCGCTGGCGCACGCGAAGGGGATTGCGCTCGCGATCGTTCCCGGCGATGCGCACGACGACGCGCGCCTGAAGCAGGCGTCGACGCTCGGCGCGGAGACGCTCAATCGAATCTGGCGGTTCTTTCAGGACGGCGGTCCAGACAATCTGCGTTCCTTTCTCGGTTACGCCGCGACTCTCGCCGGCCATCCGGCGCCGTGGCGCGAAAGCCTTCCCGTCGCCAGCGCCGGGCAATTCGAATCCGCGCGCCGCGCCGCCGGCGAATTGCGCGCGACGATCGTCTTCTATCGCGCCCTGTTCCTGGCCGACGACGTCGCGCCGATCGTCGCGCTCGCCGACGCGCTGGCTGAGCGCGGGTTCTCGGTCGAGGCGATCTATGTCGCAAGCCTGAAGGAGGCGGAGAGCGAAGCTTTCGTGTCGGACGCGCTCGAATCCTTCGCGCCCGACGTGATCCTCAACGCCACGGCCTTTTCGGCGCGTCGCGACAAAGGTAGCGTGCTCGATCGCGCGGACGCGCCGGTGCTGCAAGTCGCTCTTGCCACCTCTTCGCGCGAGGCGTGGGCCGCCTCGATACGCGGGGCGAACGGCGCCGATCTCGCGATGAATGTCGTCTTGCCGGAAGTCGACGGGCGCATCTTCACGCGCGCGATTTCCTTCAAGGAGGAAGCGCCGCTGCGTCTTGCCGCCGAATTCAGCGAGACGCAGCATGCGCCGGAACGCTCGCGCATCGACTTCGTCGCGGACCTCGCATTGAACTGGGCGCGGCTGCGCCGCAAGCCCAATGCAGACAAGAGCCTCGCGCTCATTCTTTCGGATTATCCGGCGCGGCGCGGCCGCGGCGGCTACGCCATCGGCCTCGATGCAGAAGCAAGCGTGCATGAGATCGTCGCAGCGTTGCAAGAGGCGGAATATGACCTTGGCGCCGCCCCGTCATTGCGAGCCGAGGGCGAAGCAATCCAGGAGCCGCTTCGGAACTCTGGATTGCTTCGTCGCTACGCGCCTCGCAATGACGGCGCATACACCTCCCCCTTGAGGGGGGAGGTCGCGTCGCGAAGCGACGCGGGAGGGGGTGACGCCCCGCATTATGAAGCTTCACCCCACCCC
>JALHNR010000485.1 GCA_022843525.1 Methylocystis sp.
GACTCCGATTCTGATAAACTTTTTCACGGACGGTCTCCCTCTTTGTGGCGCCCCGAGCGGCTACACCTTGGCACTATGATGCCGTTGAGGAGAGGCCGTCCACACCATCAAGATCGGCGAACTGACGCTGGAGAATGATTTCGGAAGGCGCGCTCACCAAAGCGGGTTTGCTGAGCGCAAAGCGATGATCGACCGCAGCCACGAACTTTCCATCGCGCGACAGGCGAAGGCGCTCCGCGTCAGTCGGGGGCGCTGTCTATTACAAGCCCCGGCCCGTGTCGGCTGAGGATTTGAAAATCATGCGCCGGCTCGACGAACTGCTTCTCGACTATCCGTTCGCGGGCAGCCGAATGCCGCGCGACCTGCTCAGGCGCGAAGGCGTCTCCATCGGGCGGCGGCATGTGGCGACGCTGATGAAGCGCATGGGGATCGAGGCGATCTATCGCCGCCCGAACACCAGCTAGCCGGCGCCGGGTCACAAGATTTATCCTTATCTGCTGCGGGGAAAGAAGATCGAGCGCGCCGATCATGTGTGGGCGATGGACATCACCTACATTCCGATGGCGCGCGGCTTCGTTTATCTCGCCGCCGTGGTCGACGTCGGGAGCCGGCGGGTTCTGTCGCATCGCCTGTCGATCACGATGGAAGCCGACTTTTGCATCGAGGCTCTGCGCGAAGCGCTGGCGAAGAATGGCAAGCCGGAGATCTTCAATACGGACCAGGGCAGCCAGTTCACCAGCCTCGACTTCACCGGCGTGCTGCTCGATGCGAAAATCGCCATCAGCATGGACGGCAAGGGCGCCTGGCGCGACAACGTTTTTGTTGAGCGGCTGTGGCGCAGCGTCAAATATGAGGAGGTCTATCTGCGCGCTTACGACAGCGTGGCTGAGGCGCGCGCGTCGATCGCCCGCTATCTGACGTTCTACAACCACGCATCAGAACACCCATCTGTCTATGTCATTGAGTTGAAGAGGCTTTGCTGGTCGCGGTTGGGTCCCGCGGGGAATCTGGTGTTTCGTCGGGCGCGTTCTGCGATCGATTTGGCGGCGTCCGTCATGAGTTCGTCCCGCGCGAAGATCCAGGGACCGTCGCTCAAAGGGTGGCGCGCGTCGATCTCGCCGGCCTCGGCCGCCAGCCGCAGAGTCTTCGAAGCAATCTTCAGGACGCGCGCGGCGTCGGAGTGATTGAGTCAAGGCTCGACGCCATCGGGCGCTTGCGCCGATCCACGCTCACCGATGCCGTCGTCTTCCGCGCCATGGGTGTCTCCCTGATTCTGGTCGTGAGAGACTCTGGATGCGCTCGGAACCGGGGCTTTCGATGATGGCGCCGAGCGAGGCGACGGCGGCGCTGGAATTGGCTTACAGAGACCTCACCGTCTTCGACGACGAACTGGGCTACATCCCGATTCCGGAAACGGCCAAGCCGGATTTGCCGGACGCCAGTAACAGTCCCGAAGAGTGAAGGTCCGGCGCCGGTCTTGTTCCGCCAGTTCAGAACAGAAGTGGGCACGCCGCCGGTAGCCGATTTTACGCCCGAGGCGGCGACGAGCGTTCGGAACAGATTGCCCTTTGTTCCCATGATTCGGACTGACTTCCCGCTCGGCGACTTCGACCCGCTGGGCGAGGGCGCGAAGCAGGTCGCGGCGATAGCCCCCGCCGGGAAGGCG
Source organism: Methylocystis sp. (assembly GCA_022843525.1). Taxonomy (GTDB): domain Bacteria; phylum Pseudomonadota; class Alphaproteobacteria; order Rhizobiales; family Beijerinckiaceae; genus Methylocystis. Next base: position 1,667 of record JALHNR010000485.1, read on the forward strand.
GATGCGCTCGCGCACTTCTTTTGGAAGGCCGCGACATGGTCGGGCGTGATCGCCGCGCTGATTCTCTCGGCCGTCTGGGCGGCTCTTTGGGCGTCGGCCTGGGCCTGATCGCGGGTGGCCTTGAGTTCCGCGACGCGTTCTTTCAGCGCCGGGTCGTCGAGGTCGGCGATTCCGCTCTCGATCGCGCCGTAAAGCCGTCGCAAACGGGCGTCGGCCTCAGCGGCGCGTCGGTTGAGTTCGCCGATATGCTCCCGGCGCCGCTCGGTGCGGTCCTGGCGACGGTCGAGAACCGTTGCGAGGATTTCGGATAGGCGTTCGGGATCGAGCAACCGCTCCTTCAAATGTCCGGCCACAAGATCGTCGAGCTTTTCCATCGGAATCGCCCGGCCCTTGCAGCCGGTCTCGCCTTGCCAGGCGGCGGTCGAGCAACTGTAATAGCGGTAGCGTCCGCCCTTGCCGGTGCGGATGGTCATGGCTCCGCCGCAGCTCGCACAAAAGCAGATGCCCGTCAGCAGCGTCGGCCCGCTGACGACTCGCGCTCGTTAAACGCGTCTCTGTCCGGCCCGAGGGGCACACTCCAAGCCGCATGCCAAGATCGACGAAGGCCGACGCGCCCAAGGCAACAAGCGCGTTTGTCCTTAGGCCCGCGTTGCGCTGACGATACTGCCGTTCAGCCCCGATGATTGTGCCCAGTAGAAGCGCCACAAACAGCGATACGAGCGTATTGAGAAATTCCTGTGGGTCCCAATGCACAAGTACAGCAAGTCGCAACGAGGTGCGGGGGGCGTTGTTTTCCAGCGAGAATTTACGAGTTGCCAATGACGATTGTGCTATGCGCGCTTACCACCCCTCATTTTTTCTTGATTACGCGGAATCTGCTGTGATTCAAGGAGTCTCCATTGATTCTGGAGGCTCTGATGGTC
>JALHNR010000486.1 GCA_022843525.1 Methylocystis sp.
GCGTTCGTCTGCCATTGGTCGGCCGGCTGATCCCGATCGTCGCCGACGAATATTCAGATCCGGAAAAGGGCACCGGCGCGGTGAAAATCACCCCGGCGCACGACTTCAACGATTTCGAGGTCGGCAAGCGCCATGGGCTACGGCTCGTCAACGTGCTCGACCCGCAAGCGCAAATGACGCTTGCCGCCAATGCTGATTTCCACGAAGGCGTCGACCCTTCTCCGGAACTCGCGGCGACGGTCTCCGTCCTCGACGGGCTCGACCGTTTCGCGGCGCGCAAGCGCGTCGTCGAAATGATGGAGGCGCGCGAACTGCTCGAGGGCGTCGACGACCACAAGCACATGGTCCCGCATGGCGACCGCTCGGGCGCGGTGCTCGAGCCGCGTCTCACCGACCAATGGTATGTGGACGCCAAAACCCTGGCGCAGCCGGCGCTCAAAGCCGTGCGCGAAGGCCGCACGGCTTTCGTGCCGAAGAATTGGGAGAAGACCTATTTCGAGTGGCTGGAGAATATCCAGCCCTGGTGCGTGTCACGTCAGCTTTGGTGGGGCCATCGCATTCCCGCCTGGTATGACGAGGACGGCAACACCTATGTCGAAGAGACGGAAGAGGCTGCGCTTGCTGCGGCGCGCGCCAAACTCGGCGATGGCGTGACGCTCACGCGCGATGAAGACGTTCTCGACACCTGGTTTTCATCGGCGCTCTGGCCTTTCTCGACTCTCGGCTGGCCGGAGAAGACGCCGGAGCTCGCGCGCTATTATCCGACGAGCGCGCTCGTCACCGGCTTCGACATCATCTTCTTCTGGGTCGCCCGCATGATGATGATGGGCCTCTATTTCATGGATGAGGTCCCCTTCCGCGACGTCTATATCCACGCGCTCGTTCGTGACGAGAAGGGCGCGAAGATGAGTAAGTCGAAGGGCAATGTCATCGACCCGCTTCGCCTCATCGACGAATATGGCGCCGACGCGCTGCGCTTCACCCTCGCGGCGATGGCGGCGCAGGGACGCGACATCAAGCTCTCGACGCAGCGCGTCGAAGGCTATCGCAATTTCGCGACGAAGCTGTGGAACGCCTCCCGCTTCGCCGAAATCAACGGCTGCGCGCGCGTTGTAGGCTACGATCCGCGCGCCAATCAGATTACGCTCAATCGCTGGATTATCGGCGAAGCGGCGCGCACGACGGCGGATGTGAGCGCGGCGATCGAGGCCTATCGTTTCAACGACGCCGCGAACGCCGTCTATCGCTTTGTCTGGAGCGTCTTCTGCGACTGGTATGTCGAACTCGCCAAGCCGCTGCTGCAAGGCGCCGACGGCGCCGAAAAGGACGAGACGCGCGCGACGACCGCTTTCGTTCTCGACCAGATTTACGCGCTGCTGCATCCCTTCATGCCCTTCCTCACCGAGGAGCTTTGGGCGATCAAGGGCGCAGACGGTCCCAAGCGCGAGACGATGCTGGCGCTCGCCGCCTGGCCCTCGCTCGAAGGACTCGAAGATGCGGAAGCCGAAAGCGAAATCGGTTGGGTCGTCGACCTTATTTCCGAAGTGCGCTCGCTGCGCGCGGAAATGAATTTGACCAGCGAGACGGCGCTGGTGCTGCTCGGTGCAGACGACGCGCTGAAAGCGCGCGCGACGCGCTGGGACGAGACGATCCGCAAGCTGGCGCGCCTCTCGCACATCGGCTTCGCCGAGGCGGCGCCAAAGAGCAGCGCGCAACTCATCGTGCGCGGCGGCGTCGCCGCCATGCCGCTTGAGGGCGTGATCGACCTTGGCGCCGAAAGAGCGCGACTGGCGAAAGAGATCGGCAAGCTCGAAGGCGAGGTGAAGAAGCTCGACGCCAAACTCGCCAATGAGGGCTTCCTCGCCAAGGCCGAAGAAGAGGTGATCGACGAGCACCGCGAACGGCGCGAAGAGACGGCGGCGCGCGTCGAAAAGCTCAATGCGGCGCTTACGCGACTAAGCTAGCGGTTCGCCTTCTCGACGACGCCGACGATCGGCCCCATCGTCGGCGAGAAGCGGTCGTGACGCGAGAGCGACGGCGCATAAAGCGCCGACGCCGAGCCGCCATCGAGAAACAGCGCGTCGGGGCAATGCAGGCGATCGCGAAATAGCAGCGCGAATTGATGGAACGTCACCGGCTGGTTGGAGATCGCGAAGCGCACGCTATGGCCGTCGTCGACACAGACGCCATTGCGAAACTTCTGCGAACTGCCGTCCTCATGGATGCGCGGATGAATGCGCCCGCCGATGACGAGCATCGGTCCCGATTGCGTGGCGAATTGCGCCCGCTGACGGCTCTTCAAGAAGCGCGCCGTTTCAGTCACGCCGGCGCGCGCGCCGTCGATCCAGAACACGCCATTTGGCTTCAGGTGGAAATTGCCGGCGCCGGAACGCGTATTGGCGCCGCTCAGCGTGCGGCCGTTTTCGACATAGAGGCCAACCGGCGTGCGATCTTCCGCATACATGCCGGCGTTCATCGCGAAAACGAGCGTTTCGCCCTTATTCGCCACTTCGTCGGCAAGCCGCGCGAAAGAGCCATATGTTTCGCCTTTCTCGTCGCGCAG
>JALHNR010000487.1 GCA_022843525.1 Methylocystis sp.
GTGAGCGGCCCGATGCGGCCGCGCTTAAGTCTCTCCAACCCGCCGACCTGCGCGCCTTCATGGCCAAGCGCCGCCGCGATGGATTGGAAAGCCGATCGCTGCTGCGGGCGCTCGCCGCTGTGCGCAATTTTCTGCGCTTCATCGAGAAGAAGGGCCTCGCCCGCACGGATGTCTTTGGCGCCGTGCGTCCGCCCAAGCGTCCGCACAGCCTCCCCAAGGCGCTCACCGTGCCCGACGCCCGCGACGTGGTCGACCCCGAACAGAGAGCCGGCGAGGCGCGAGAGCCCTGGGTGATCGCGCGGGACGCCGCCGTGCTGGCGCTGCTCTACGGCGCCGGACTGCGAATTTCCGAGGCGTTGTCGATCGGGAGCGCCACGGCGCCGGTCGGCGCCGCCGATCGGGTCACGATCGTGGGGAAGGGCGGCAAGAGCCGGACCGTGCCGGTCATCGCGCCGGTGCGCTCGGCGATCGAAGCCTATCTCGCGCTCTGTCCCTATGATCTTGCCGGCGGGCCGCTGTTTGTGGGGGCGCGCGGCGGGCCGCTCTCGCCGCGCATCATCCAGCTCGCCGTCCAGCGCCTGCGCGGGGCGCTCGGCCTGCCGGAGAGCGCGACGCCGCATGCGCTGCGTCATTCGTTTGCCACGCATCTTTTGGGTCGCGGCGGCGATCTGCGCACGATTCAGGAATTGCTCGGCCACGCCTCGCTCTCGACGACGCAGATTTATACCGCCGTCGACAAGACGCGGCTCCTCGACGCTTATCGCTCGGCGCATCCGCGCGCGAAGTGAAACTGAAGGCCGCGTGAAAGCCCTGAGGAGCCGCGAACTCTACCCTCCCCTTGAGGGGGAGGGTCGCATTGCGAAGCAATGCGGGGTGGGGTGACAGCTCGGATGAATGTAAGGGATGACGCAGCGACCGCTCGTATAGCGACAATATTTTGAGATCCGGCTCCACCCCACCCCGGCGCTTCGCGCCGACCCTCCCCCTCGAGGGGAGGGTGAAAGGTCGACGCCGCTCATTTTCGCGCAGCGTGCGTAACTCTCACTCCACTGGCTCCACCGCGCTGATCTCGATTCCAAAGCCCGAGAGCCCGACGAAAGCGCGGGGCTTTGACGACGAGGAGCGCAGTCGGATCGAGGAAACGCCGAGATCCTTCAAAATCTGCGCGCCAAGACCGACGTCGAGCCATTGGCGCTTGCGCGTTTCCTCGGCGTTTTCCTCTTGTCTCGCCTGGCCCCCTTGACGTCCGACAATATTCGCCGGGACGCCGGCCGCGCCGTCGCGCAGATAGACGAGCACGCCGCGCCCTTCGCGCGCAAAGCGCTGCAGCGTCTTCTTGATCGTGTCGGCGCCCCCGAACACATCCGCGAGAATATCGGCGCGATGCAGTCGCGTCGGCACGTCGCGTCCGTCGCCGATCGCGCCCAGAACGAAGGCGAAGTGCTGCACGCTATCGAACGGCGTCACATAGGCGTGGCCGATCATTTCCCCGGCCTCTGTCTGGACGGGGAACGTCGCGACACGTTCGACGAGCTTTTCGCGCGCCTGCCGAAAGGCGATAAGGTCCGAAACCGACACGAGTTTGAGACTATGCGCGCGCGCGAATTCCTCGATCTGGCGTCCGGTCATCACCGTGCCGTCGTCATTGGCGAGTTCGCAAATGACGCCGACCGGCGGCAGGCCGGCAAGCTTGCACAGATCGACGGCGGCTTCCGTATGTCCGGAGCGCATCAGCACCCCGCCGTCCTTGGCGATGAGCGGAAAGACATGGCCGGGCCGCACGAAGTCGCTCGCGCCCATATTGCCATTGGCGAGCGCGCGCACCGTATTGCAGCGCTGCTCGGCGGAAATTCCGGTGGTGAGCCCGTGGCGCGTGTCGACGGTGATGGTGAATGCGGTGGCGAGCGGCGCGTCGTTTTCCGCGACCATGGGCGCGAGATGCAGACGGCGCGCCTCCTCGAGCGTGAGCGGCGCGCAGACGATGCCGCTGGTATGGCGGATGATGAAGGCCATTTTCTCGGGCGTGCAGAGCGACGCGGCGACAACGAGGTCGCCTTCGTTTTCGCGATCGTCGTCATCGGTGACGACGACGATCTCGCCTCTAGCCACGGCCTCGACGGCTTCAGTGATGGAATGGGACAATGAGATCTCCGGAACCCGCCGCTTGCGGCGCCTGCGTCGCCTATCTAGCCTTGCCGCGGCGACGTTTCAAACCGGCGGCCGCGCAGCTTTCGCAATTGTCATTCCCGACGCGCGGAGCCCGATCTGAATAGAGACCAGTGTTCCCGACGCCGCTCTGGCGTCCCGGTCGGCCTTCGGCCCGCCGGGAACGACATGGCGCCATGGCGAGAAAGAAAGGAGAGTCGGTTGCTCGACGCGGAATTGAAAAGGCAAGCGATCTGGAGCGTCTTGAGCTGGATAGCGGCGACCGCACTGGCGTTCTTATCACTGCCTGCGCGTGCGGGCGCAAGCCCTTGCGCCGATATCGAGGGCGCCGCCTACACGGT
>JALHNR010000488.1 GCA_022843525.1 Methylocystis sp.
CGAAATCGCTGTTCGACGATAGTCTCGCGCTGGCGCGGGAGGTCTTGGAAGGAAAATTATGAACAAGACGACGGAAGCAACCTCGGCGAAGAAAGAAAAACAGCTGTTGCATCTTGTGTTTGGCGGCGAGTTGGAGACGCTCGACGGCGTCGCTTTCCGCGATCCGGGCAAGCTCGACATCGTCGGCATCTATCCGGACAACGATAGCGCGCTCGCCGCATGGAAAGCGAAGGCGCAATCCACGGTGGACAATGCGCATATGCGTTATTTCGTGGTTCACCTTTATCGGCTGCTCGATCCGGATGTGGAAGAGCTATAGGCGGCCTTCCTAAATTCGCCGGTTTTGCCAGGCATAGGAGCGCCATCCCGGTTGGCCCGACGCGCGCGGAGAAGACGCCGTCAGATGGCGAATGTGGACCGGATTCTTAATAGATTGGAAACATGTCGCTTCTGACAGTGTACCGGCTGGCGACGATCGCGGCGACGCCCTTCGCCAGCGCCGCGCTCAATTGGCGTGCGAATCACGGCAAGGAAGATCCCGCGCGATTGGCCGAACGCATGGGCGAGTCGAATCGCCCCCGGCCGCGCGGACGACTCGTCTGGCTGCACGGCGCAAGCGTGGGCGAAAGCCTGTCGCTGCTGCCGCTCATCGAGCGTTTCATTCAGCGCGGACTCGACGTGCTCGTGACAAGCGGCACCGTCTCGTCGGCGCGCGTTCTCAGCGCGCGCTTGCCCGCAGGCGCCTTCCATCAATATGCGCCGATCGACGCACCGAAATTCGTCGAACGCTTCCTCGATCACTGGCGTCCCGACATTGCGGTCTTCGCCGAGTCTGAGCTTTGGCCCAATATCGTCGCGGCCGTGCGTGCGCGCGGCGCGCCGCTGGTTCTCGCCAATGCCCGCATCTCCCGAAAATCCGCCGAGCGCTGGCGCGCTGTTCCCGGCGCGGCGAAGTCCGTCTTCGGCGCCGTCGATCTTTGCCTCGCGCAGGACTCGGATAATGCGGCCCGCTTTCTGGCGCTCGGCGCGCGCTGCGTGCGCATCGCCGGCAATCTCAAATTCGACGTGCCGCCGCCGCCGGCCGACTCTGCAATGCTTGCCGAGTTCAATGGCGCGATCGGCGCGCGGCCGGCGTGGGCGGCGATCTCCACCCATCCCGGTGAAGAAGACCTCGTGCTCGACGCGCATGTCGACATGGCCGCGCAAACCCCGTCGCTGCTGACGATCATCGCGCCGCGGCGCCGGGAGCGCGGCGCCGAGATCGTCGAAGCCGCGCGCGCCAGAGGATTGACGGCGGCCCTGCGTTCGCAAGAAGCGGAGCCGCGACGTGACGTCGACGTTTACGTCGTCGATAGCGTCGGCGAGCTTGGCCTCGTTTTCCGAAGCGTCGGGGTCGTCCTGATGGGCAAATCGCTATTGCCCGGCGGGGGACAAAATCCAATCGAGCCGGCGAAGCTCGGCTGCGCGATTCTCCACGGGCCCTATGTCGAAAACTTCACGGAAGTCTACGGCGAGCTCGCCGCCGCAAAGGCGGCCGCGCGCGTTACAGACGCCGCATCGCTGGCGCGGGCCGCGCATTATCTCCTTTCCGAACCTGCGCGCATGCGCAAAATGGGGCGCGCGGCCGCGGAAACCGTTGAGAGATTGGGCGGCGCCTCGCGCGGCATCATGACCGCCGTCGAACCCTATCTCGCGCAAATGGCTGTCGCCCAGCAATGAGCGTCGCGCGCGGCGCCGCTGTTTGAGATGCGCGCGCCCGACTTCTGGCGTGACGACGGCGCGGCGGCGCGGCTGCTGTCTCCGCTCGGCGCTCTCTATGGCGGCGTCGCGCGCAAGCGGCTCGCGCGCGAGGCGCCGCGCGCCAATTTACCAACGATTGTGGTTGGCGGACTGACCGCTGGCGGCGACGGCAAGACGCCCCTCGCGATCGCCGTCGCGCAGCGTCTCACGGCGGCGGGCGAGCGCCCTGCCCTTCTCACGCGAGGTTATCGCCGAAGGCGCCGCGAAACGTCCTCCTTCGTCGTGGACCTGACGCGTCACGGCGCGGACGACATCGGCGACGAAGCGCTGCTGCTCGCGCGCGTCGCGCCGACGATCGTCGGCGCAGACCGAATTGCGAGCGCAGGCCTGGCGCAGCGCCTCGGCGCCACCGTCGTCATTCTCGACGACGGCTTCCACAGCCGTCGCATCGCGCCCGACCTGACGCTCATCGCCATCGACAGCGATTATGGAGCCGGCAATGGCCGCTGCATGCCAGCCGGTCCTTTGCGCGCGCCGCTCGACGCGCAGCTTGCGGCGGCGGATATGCTTGTCGTCATCGGCGACGGCGAACGCGGGCGCGAGATCGCCGCGCGCGCCAACAAGCCTATCCTCCCCGCCCATTTAGCGCCCGACAGCGGAGCCGCCGGAGCGATGGACGGCGCGCGCCTCATCGCCTTCGCCGGCGTTGCAAGGCCGGAGAAATTCTTTCGCTTGTTGGAAGGATGCGGCGCCGATATCGCGG